>JBJEYJ010000047.1:0-12496 GCA_051886655.1 Bacilli bacterium
TTTTTTTCGCTATAAATATTGTAAAATGTATTGACTTTTATGTTTTTATTAATATAAAATTGTTTTAGAAGCAGTTTGCTTTTAAAAAGGAGGATTGTAGATGAAAATTACATCAGTAAACGTACGTAAAATTGAAAAGGAAGGATCACGTATGAAAGGAATTGCATCAGTTTTAATTGATGATTGTTTTGCAGTTCATGATATTCGTATTATTGAAGGAGATAATGGTTTATTTATCGCTATGCCTAGCAGAAAAACTGCTACTGGAGGATATCGTGATATAGCACATCCAATCAATCCTGAAACACGTACATTATTTGAAGAAGCTATTTTAGAAGCATATAAAACTGCTGAAGAATAGGAAAATAACACCTTAGGGTGTTTTTTTTGTTGCATATTTTTCTTTCTTTTTCATATAGTTTGATAGGAGGAAAAGTTTATGGATAAGTTTGCAGAAAATATTAGTTATAATCATGGTATTAGTATTAATGAAAGAAAGTTGATTTATATTACGGGGGTTAATAAAATTGAAAGTTTTGATGAAGAGGAGTTTTTGCTTGAAACGAATATGGGATATTTAGCTATTAAAGGTAGTTCGCTTGAAATAGTTAGACTTGATACGAAAGATGGTGTTGTTTCTATAAAAGGTAATGTTGATAGTTTTGCATATTTTGATGATATGAAAAAAGGTTCTAAGTCTTCTCTTTTTGAGAAATTATTTAAATGATTTTAAGCGAACAAGTTTTATCTTTTGTATTTTGTTTTGTTGTAGGGTTTATTTACCACTTTTTATTTTATAAATTAAGGAATTATTTGATTTATTCTAAATATAAAATTTTACTTAATGGTTTATTTAATTTTATTATATTTATTACTTTTTTTGTAGGTATTGTTAGTATAAACTCTGGTATACTTCATGTTTATTTTTTATTATTTTTTATTTTAGGTTTTTGTTTGTCTAAGGGTATATTTAGACACTTATAGTGTCAAGTATATTCTTTTTTTGTCTCTATACTTGAAAAAAATTTTTAGTTTTGTTATCATTTATTATGAGATATTGTAATGGTGGTGAGTTTATGGCAAAACGTAGTTCTAAAAAACTTAAAAGAAAAAGAGTAAAAAGAATTTTTTTTGTTACTCTTATTTGTTTTGCCATAAATACATATGTTTTATATTCTGTTGGCTCTATTTTAGAGGATGTTTATAATATGAAAAATGAGAATAAGGAATTAGAAGTTAAGTTAGATGATTTAAAAGAAGAAGAAGAAATTTTAAAATCGGAAGTTAACAAACTTAAGGATCCTGTTTATGTTGCAAAGTATGCAAGGGAAAAGTTCTTGTATTCTGGTGATAATGAATATATTATTAGGATGAAATAATAACATGTGTGTTATTATTTTTAATTGTGTTGATTATTAAGTGTTTTTGGTGTAATATATTTTTAATGAGTGGTGATAATCTGAAATAGAAATAGATTTAATTTTAGTGATTGTTTTATTTGAATGATTTAATCTTAATAGTTACTGGAAGTTTTTAGCTAACTTTTATGTGATTTGTTTATATATAATAGAAAATCTATTATAACTTTTTATGTATGACTTGAAGATGAATCTCAATGGAGATGGAAAGGAATGATGCTTAAAATGAAAAAAGTTAAGGAATATTTATCTAGTGTTTTGAATGAAGATGATGTTGTTGTTTTAGGATGTTCTGGTGGTCCTGATTCTATGGCTCTTCTTAATATTTTGCTTGAGTTTAGAAAAAGGCTTAATATATCTATTGTATGTGCGCATGTTAATCATAAACTTAGAGCTGAAAGTGATGATGAGATGGTTTGGCTTGAAGAGTTTTGTTTGAAACATAAAATTATTTTTGAGAAGATGATTATTAATAATTATGGAGATGATAACTTTCATAATGAAGCTAGAAATATTAGGTATAATTTTTTTGAAGATTTAGTACATAAATATAGTGCAAAGTATTTAATGACTGCTCATCATGGTGATGATTTGATAGAGACTGTTTTAATGCGTATTGTTAGAGGTTCTACTTTGGGAGGATATGCTGGTTTTAGTAAATTGGTTAAGAAAGATGATTATTTTATTTTAAGACCTCTAATATATGTTACTAAGGAAGAAATTGTTAATTATGATAAGAAGAATAATATAGATTATGCTGTTGATAAGTCTAATTTTTCTGACAAGTATACTCGTAATAGATATCGTAAAATGGTTTTACCTTTTTTGAAAGAAGAGGATCCTAAAGTTCATCTTAAATTTTTAAAGTATAGTGAAATGTTGTTTGATTGTGATAGGTTTTTGTCTTGTGAGTCTGACAAATTATATAAGGGTTTATATAATGACAATTATATAGATGTTGATAAATTTAAGAAATTAGATTCTGTAATTCAAAATAAGATAATTAATAATTTGTTAGAAGAATACTATGAGGATGATTTGATTCTTATTTCTGATGTTCATACTGATTTGATAAAGTCTCTTGTTTATTCTAATCGCTCTAATAGTGTTATTTATTTACCTAATGCTGTTAAGGTTGTTAAGAGTTATAATAAGATTTATTTTGAGAGGGAAACTAATCAAATTGATAGTTATGAGATTGAACTTTTGGATTATGCTAATTTACCTAATGGAAAAAACATCAAAAGTGTAGAAGAGTCTTTTTCTAATAGCAATTATTATTGTAGACTTAATAGCTCTGATGTTGTTTTGCCTCTTCATGTTAGAACTAGAAGAGCTGGTGATAGGATGAGGGTTAAAGGTCTTAATGGTTCAAAAAAGGTTAAAGATATTTTTATTGATGAGAAGGTTCCTGTTAGCCAAAGAGATTTGTGGCCTGTGGTTGTTGACTCTAAAGATACAATAGTTTGGCTTCCTGGACTTAAAAAATCTAAGTTTGATGTTCCAAAAAATAAAAAGTGTGATATAATACTTAGGTATTATTAGAAGGAGGAATTATGGTTAAAAAAGATAATAAAAAAAATTTTTTGTCATATGGTTTAATTATTTGCTTTTTTCTTGCTATTTTTATTGTATTTAATTCTCTTAACGCAAAGCCTAATGTTTTGACATATGATGAGTTTATGAAAAATTTAAATGATGGTAAGGTTACTGAACTTGAGCTTACTCCAAGACAATCTTCTTCAGTTTATGAAGTTGTTGGAAAACTTGATGGATATAGTAAAAATCAAAGTTTTGAAATTAAAGTTCCTTATTCAGATAGCATTATTTCTCAAATACTTAATGCTTCAGATAATGGTGATTTAAAAGTTGATATTAATAAGGATCCAGATGGTTCTTCTATTTGGACTATTATAATTAATTTTTTACCATTTGTACTTTTGATTGGTTTTGCTTTTTATTTCTTAACTAGACAAGTTGGTGGGGCAAATAAATCACTTGATTTTGGTAAGAGTAAAGCTAAACTTCATTCTGATAAGGATAAGGTTACTTTTGATAATGTTGCTGGACTTGTTGAAGAAAAATATGAAGTTAAGGAACTTATTGATTTCTTAAAGAGTCCTAAAAAGTTCCAAAAACTTGGTGCTAGAATTCCTAAGGGGGTTTTACTAGTTGGTCCTCCTGGGACAGGTAAAACTTTACTTGCTCGTGCTGTTGCAGGGGAAGCTAATGTACCTTTCTACTATATAAGTGGTTCTGATTTTGTTGAATTATTTGTTGGTGTTGGTGCTAGTCGTGTTCGTGATATGTTTAAACAAGCTAAGCAAACTGCTCCTTGTCTTATCTTTATTGATGAAATTGATGCGGTAGGCCGTCAAAGAGGTACTGGACTTGGTGGAGGACATGATGAAAGAGAACAAACTCTTAATCAACTTCTTACTGAGATGGATGGTTTTGGTGCAAATGAAGGAATAATAATTATTGCTGCGACAAATAGACCTGATGTTCTTGATCCAGCACTTTTAAGACCTGGTAGATTTGATAGACAAGTTACTGTTTCGCTTCCTGATGTTGGTGAAAGAGAAGCTATTTTGAAAGTTCATGCTAAAAATAAAGTGTTAGCTAAAGATGTTACTCTTAAATATCTTGCTAGTCGTACTTCTGGTTTTAGTGGTGCTGATCTTGAAAATCTTCTTAATGAAGCTGCTCTTCTTGCAGTTAGACGTAATAAAACAGAAATTACTATGAGTGAAGTAGATGAAGCTCATGATCGTGTTTTAATGGGTCCTGCTAAAAAGAGTAGAAAGGTTAGTGAAAAGGATAAGAAAATTACAGCTTATCATGAAGCTGGTCATGTAGTTGCAGGACTTAAACAAGAGAATTCGAATATTGTTCAAAAAGTTACAATTATTCCACGTGGTATGGCTGGTGGTTATACTAATATTCAAAGTGAAGAAGAAAAAATGCATACTACTAGAAATGAACTTATTGAAACAATTTGTACTTTACTTGCAGGGCGTGTTGCTGAACAAATTACTTTTGATGATATAACTACTGGTGCGGAAAATGATATTGAACGTGCTACTAAAATAGCTCGTGCTATGGTTTGTGAGTATGGTATGAGTGAACTTGGACCTGTTCAACTTGAACAAAGTGAGTCTAGTGTTTTCTTAGGTAGGGATTATAATAAAACACGTAATTTTTCTGATAAGATAGCATTTGAAATTGATCAACAAATTAGAAAAATTATTGATGGATGTTATGCTAAAACTGAAAGAATATTGAATGAAAATAGAGAACTTCTTGATTTAATTGCAATTAATTTGGCTAAATATGAAACTCTTACTAAAGAACAAATTGAATATTTAGTAGAAAATGGACATATGAAAGATGAAGAGTATAGTGATGATAATAATTACAATGAAATGAGTATTTCTGAACTTAAGGATATTGCAAAAGATAAAGGAATAAAAGGTTATTCTAAGATGAATAAAGAAGAACTTGTTAATTCTATTAAAGATGAGGACTAGTAATAGTTCTCTTTTTTGTTTATTTGTGGTACAATTTTTTTGAGGTGTTGAGTTTTGAAAAAGGATGTTAGAATAAGTGATAAAAAAAATTTAGTTAAAATAAAGAAAGGAGCTTCTGATTTTAAAGAATTTATTTCTCGTGGTAATGTTGTTGATATGGCTGTTGGGGTAATTATTGGTGGTGCTTTTGGTAAGATTGTTTCTAGTCTTGTTAATGATGTTTTAATGCCTTTTGTGGGAATTTTACTTGGAGGAATAGATTTTAGTAAACTTAGTCTTACTATTGGGAATGCAAAGATTTTATATGGTTCTTTTATTCAAACTGTTATTGATTTTTTAATTATTGCTTTTTCTATATTTATTATGGTAAAATTGTTTGAAAAATTTAGAAAAAAGGAAGATGTATCTTCAGTTGATGAAAAAAGTTCTGAGGTTTTAATACTTGAAGAGATTAGAGATTTACTTAAAAAAGATTAATTTGATATTTGGTGATGTAAATGGAATGGAAAATTGGTAATGTAAAAATTAAAAATCAGGTTGTTCTTGCGCCGATGGCTGGTGTTTCTAATTATGCATATCTTAAAATATGTGAAGAAATGGGAGTAGGGTATGCTGTTACTGAGCTTATAAGTGCTGAAGCAATTGCTAGAGATAATAAGAAGACTTTTGAAATGTTAAAAGGAATTGATAGTCTTTCTGTTCCTGTTGCAATTCAGATATTTGGTTCATCTGCTGATACAATGGCTTTGGCTGTTAAAAAGTTGTCTGAAGTTTTTAAGATAAAAGTAATTGATATTAATTTAGGATGTCCTGTTCCTAAAGTTGCTATTAAAAGTCAAGCAGGAAGTGCTCTTTTGAAGAATCCTGATAAGGTAAAAGAAATTGTTAGTGCTGTTGTAAGTAGTGTTTCTGTTCCTGTTACTGTTAAAATAAGAAGTGGTTGGGATAGTAATAGTATTAATGCAGTAGAGATTGCTAAAAAGTGTGAAGAAGCTGGTGCTAGTGCTATTGCAATTCATGGTCGAACGAGAGCTCAAGGTTATAGTGGTGAGGCTGATTGGAATATAATTCGCGAAGTTAAGAATGCTGTTAGAATTCCTGTTATCGGAAATGGTGATATTAAAACAGTTTATGATGCTAAAAAAATGCTTGATGTAACTGGTTGTGATGCAATTATGATAGGGCGTGCTACTTTAGGGAATCCTTGGTTTATCAAAGAGTGTGTTTGTTATTTAGAGAATAATGAAGTATTAGATAAGCCTGGTTTTGAAGAAAGAGTAAATATGATTAAGAGACATTATGAACTTTTAAAAGAGAATAGTAATGAAAAATCTTCACTTCTTGAAATTAGAACACATGCTCTTTGGTATTTGAAGGGAATACCTAATGTTAAAGAATTTAAAAATAGACTTGCTACTTGTAGTGATGAAAAAGAATTTTTTGATATTTTGGATGAAATTAAAATTAAAATTAAATTAAGTTAGTATGGTGATTGTATGAAAGAGATTAATTTTACTGAAGAGGAATTAAAAGAAACTTTAAAAGGAAATTATGTTGCTTCCGGAAGTGAGGCTAGCATTTACAAATATAAAGATAATATTGCTATTAGACTTTATGATGTAGATGGTGGAACAATTAATCCTGTTACGGGAAAGGTAGAAGGAAGACCTTTGTGCGAAACAATGGTTAAGAATTTGCATGTTTATAAAGATAATATAAGATTATCAAATTTTCCTATTGGAATTGTTAAGGTTAATGATATAGTAATGGGTCAACTTGTAAGGTATTATAAAAATTCTATTACTTTAACTGAGTTTTTTAAGTCTAGTCCTAGTATTGATGATCCTGTTCATTATTATTTAAAAGTTTTGGATATTTTAGAAGAACTTGCACTGAATGGGATTTGTTATGAAGTTGTCCATGGTGGTAATTTTTTAATAGTTGGTAATAAGTTTAAAATTATAGATTTTTCTGAGTATCGTATAAAAATAAATGAGAATTATAAAGGAGCTTATTATAATATGTTTCAAAATTTTAGTTCCATGGTTAATAATCTTAATTTTAAAGTTTTAAAACTTGATGATGTTTATGATAGACTTAATTTACCCTCAGAGATAAAGAATAGTTATGAAAATTTGGAGGAAAGTTTTGATTATATTAGAAATCAACTTAAAAATCTTAAAAAAGAAAAGAATAAGACTAGGTAGTTTTTTGAATGTTGTTTTAATATTCTTTTTTTTATGTTAGAATATATGTGGTGATAATATGATTGAGCCAAATATTTCTAATGGAGATAAATTTTTAATTAAATTATATAATGAAATTTTTTCTGATAAGATAGATGTTAATAGTATTTGTCTTAAAAAAGATAGAAAAAAAATTATTTCTTGTTTAAAGAAGTGTTATTTTGATAACTTTGTTATAAGTTTTGAAAGTGTTCCTGCTTATTATTTTGATAGTAAAAAAAGAATATGTATTAAGCGGGGTGCATCTTTTTCAAAAAAAGTTGAAACGAATAAGTTGATAAAATGGCAAGAAAAGTCTTTGGAAAAGTGGATTGATTATTTAATAAGTGATGATAATGATTATCCTATGTGGGTTAGGTATTGGATTTTTAAAAGTGTACTTAGTCTAGGATATTATGATTCTGATAAGAATGTTTTTAATGTTAGGACAGATAATACTATTTTTCCTTTTGCTAAACTTGATTTTGATGCTCTTGATAGTTCTGTTAAGTCTGTTATGTTTTATTATGAAGATGAGAATATTAGTGATGATAAGCTTGATGATATTATAAAACAAATTAATTTTGGAAAGATATATTCTAGGTTTTTGTGGAATAATGAAAGTTTAGTTAATAGTGAATTGTCTAAAAAAGATGGTGTTTGGGTTAAGTATAATCAAGGTTCAGATTATAAAAAGATTTTAAGTGCTATTAATAATAAGTTTACTTCTTGGTTTTTTGATGATGAATCTATTGCTAGAGATTATATTAATGTTTCGGATATTTTTATTTATTTTACTGAGGATTATAATGGTAAATTTACAATGCCTAGGGTTTCTATTGTTACAGAGCAAGATAAAGTTGCTGAAGTTAGGGGAATAGCGGATGATAATCAAAATGTTGAAGCTCAAATGCTTGAAGTTGTTGATAGTAAGTTAAATGAATTAAATCATAGTGAGAAATATGATTTGATGCTTAATGATATGAAGAAAGTTTATGAGATTTTGAGTAAGGAAAATAATGGTCAACATTTAACCAAAGAGGATTTATCTTTTATGTATGAGTGCGATAGAAATATTAATTTTTTTGGCAAAGATAAGGATTATGAACTTTTGAAGTTTTTGTCTAGGAGAGATGCTAAGAAGGATTATGCTGTTATATATAATTGTTCTCCTGATTTAGTGGGGTTTGATAGTTCTGATTTGGAAAAAGATTTGTATGTTTTTGTAGGAAATGTTAAAAATCATTCTGATAAATTGTCTTTTTGTTTAAAATGTCCTTCTGTTGTACTTGGGGATTTTGATGTTTCTTGTTTGGATAATTTTGAGAAATTAGAAAACTTATTGTTTGTAAAGGGCAATTTTATTGTTAATGGTATGGTAGATATTTCTTGTTTTAGTAATTTGGAAGAAGTAAGAGGAAAACTTGTTTTGGGTGATTCGGAAGTTGATTTTCCTAAACTTAAATTTGCCAACGGAAGAAGATATAATAAAGCTTTGAAAAAAGTTAAGCAGTTGGTGCTTGACAAAGTTTAAATTTAATGATAGATTAATAGCATGAATTTATGAAGCAGGTGCTTTTGCACAAGTATTTATAGTTCCTATTTTTAGAGAGTTAGGGATGGTGTGAACCTAATAATAGCCTATAAAGAAGTAAAACTGTGGAGATGGCTTTTAGCCCGGGTTAACCGTTATATTGTAGAGATATCAGTTAATGATAAAAAAGGTGGTACCGCGAGTATTTTCGCCCTTTTGTCATTAACTTTTTATTTTGAAGGAGGAGAAAGATATGAGACAATTTAGTGAACAAGAATTAATAAGGAGAGAAAAAGCTAAGAATTTAGAAGCTATGGGAATTGATCCTTTTGGACATCGTTTTGATGTAACTTCTGATTCTAAGCAAATTAAGGAAAAATATGTGGATTTTTCTAGTGAAGATCTTGAAAAAGAAAATATTTCTGTTGTTATAGCAGGACGTATTATGACTAAACGTGGAAAGGGAAAAGCTGGATTTATCAATATTCAAGATAAATATGGTCAAATTCAAGTTTATGTTAAGATTGATAATATAGGAGAAGATTCTTATGAAATATTTAAGAAGAGTGATATTGGAGATATAGTAGGTATCGAAGGTACAATTATGCGTACTCATACTGGAGAGCTTACTGTTCGTGCAACTAAATATGAGCATTTAGTTAAGGCACTTCGTCCACTTCCAGAGAAGTATCATGGTCTTGTTGATACTGAAGAGAGATATAGGAGAAGATATGTTGATTTAATAATGAATGAAGATGCTCGTAGGGTTGCTTTTATGAGACCTAAAATTATTAGATCTATTCAAAATTATCTTGATAATCTTGGATATGTTGAGGTTGAAACTCCAATGCTTGGTACTATTTTAGGTGGTGCTAATGCGAGACCATTTATAACACATCATAATACTCTTGATATTGATATGTATCTTAGAATTGCTACTGAACTTCCACTTAAGAGACTTTTAGTTGGAGGAATGGATGCAGTTTACGAAATTGGTAGAATATTTAGAAATGAAGGAATGGATAAGAATCATAATCCTGAATTTACTACCATTGAACTTTATAAAGCATATTCAGATCTTGAAGGTATGATGGAAATTACTGAAAATATTATTGGTAATGCTGCGATGGAAGTGCTTGGTACTTATGATATTAAGTGGCGTGGCCATGATATTTGCTTAAAGCCTAAGTTTAAGAGACTTCATATGGTTGATGCTATTCGTGAGGCAACAGGCATTAATTTCTTTGATGATATGAGTTTTGAAGATGCTAAGAAACTTGCTTTAGAACATGGTATTGAAGTTGAAGATCATTTTGGGTATGGGCATATTGTTAATGAATTTTTTGAAAAGTATGTAGAAGATACTATTATTGAACCAACATTTATAATAGGACATCCAATTGAAGTTAGTCCTCTTGCTAAGAAAGATCCTAAAGATCCAAGATTTACTCAAAGATTTGAACTATTTATAGTTGGTGGAGAATATGCTAATGCATTTACTGAACTTAACGATCCAATTGATCAATATGAGAGATTTGAATCACAAGTTAAGGAAAAAGAACTTGGTAATGATGAGGCTACTGAAATGGATTTAGATTATGTTGAAGCTTTAGAATATGGTCTTCCTCCTGCTGGAGGAATGGGTATGGGAATAGATAGACTTGTTATGATGCTTACTGGTTGTGAAACTATTCGTGAGGTTATTTTGTTCCCAACTATGAAGAAAAAGGATTAAAAAGTCCTTTTTTTGTGAGAAAAACTTGAAAAAATGGGGTTTTTTGCAGTTTTTTCTTTATTTTTTTTGATAAAAGTGTAATAATTGTATTAGGAGGTAAAGAAATGAAAAAGAACAATTTATTTAAAGCTGTAGGAATAGTAATTCTTATTTATATTCTAATGTCTTGGATAGTTCCAATTATTTATGGAATAGCTGGTGCTAAAACAGATGATGTTTCGACTCAAATTGGGTTTGTTTCTATTTTATCAGTTATTTTGGAAACTTTTTCAGGATTTGGAACAATTGTGCTTTATGTTCTGTTAGTCGGAGCATTTTATGGTGTTCTTAAAGTTACTGGAGCATATGATAGAGTTATGGAATTACTTTCTGAAAAATCAAAAGGAAAAGAAAAGGGAGTTCTTATTGCTATTATAGTAGTAATGGCTTTGATTTCATCTATAACAGGTTTAGATTTAGGACTTTTGGTTCTATTCCCAATTTTAATTGGACTTCTTGTTAAGATAGGTTATGATAAGTTAGTTGCTCTTAGTGCTACTGTGGGCGCTACTATAATTGGTATGTATGGTGCTACATTTGCTGGTACTTTATATGGTCTTAATAATGCAGTGTTAAATTTAAAAGCTTTTGATCAAATAGTACCTAAGGTTATTTTCTTAGTAGTAGGTATTGTTGCACTTGTTGTATTTGTACTTATGTACTGTAAGAAGAAAGATTTTAAATTTGAAGTTAAGAAAAGTGTAGCTAAGGTTTCTAGTAAAAAGGATAGTAAGGAAAAAAAAGCTAGTAATGGTATTTATGAAGAAATAACTTGTGAAATTTCTAAAAAAAGCAGATTAATTACTTTGTTATTATCTTTAATTTTTGGTGTATTTGGTGCACATAGGTTTTATGTTGGAAAATGGAAAACAGGTATTCTATACTTATTAACTTTAGGTGTTTTTGGAATTGGATATTTAGTTGACCTTATTACTATATTATGTGGACACTTTAAAGATTCTAAAGATAATTTAGTTTATTATTGGATGAATGAATTATATTCTAATAAAATTTCTAAAAAAAGTAGATTGGTTGCATTTTTGTTGTCTTTAATTCTTGGTACAATTGGTGCACATAGATTTTATGTTGGAAAATGGAAAACAGGTATTTTATATCTGTTGACAGGTGGTATTTTTGGAATTGGATATTTAGTTGACCTTATTACTATAATATGTGGATATTTTGAAGATTCTAAGGGTGATTTAGTTTATGTTTGGATGAATGAGTCAGTTTCTAGTGTTAAATCTAAGAAAAAATCTGAAACTATTAGGATTTATCCAGCTTTTCCAGCATTAGTAATTATTGGAATTTTAACGCTAGTATTCTTAGTTGGAACTACTTCTTGGGAAGCTATTTTTGGTTCTAATTGGTTTGGTACTGCTCATGAAGCTTGGACAGGATTTAAAATTGGTGGTTTTGAAATTCTAAATAAACTATTTGGTGGAGTTGAAGCTATGGGAACATGGAATACTCCAGCTAGATTTCAAACTTATTCAATGCTTTTAATTATTTCTATGATTGCTGTTGCAGTTGTATATAGAACAAAAGTTAGTGAATGTTTTGAAGGATTTGTTGATGGAATTAAGTCATTTGTTGTTCCAGCAATTTTAACTATTCTTGCTTGTAGTGTATTTGTATTTGTATATTATAATCCAGTTCTTAATACTGTGTCTGGACTTCTTTTAGCTAAAGATTTTAATGTAGCACTTTCTGGAATATATACAATGATAAATAGTGTATTCTATGTTGACTATTACTATTTAGCGTATTCTGTACTTTATGGTATTACTCAAACTTATTCTGATATAGCTGTACTTTCAATTATAAGTGTAATGTTTACTAACTTATATAGTTTAGTTATGCTTGTTGCTCCAACTAGTGTACTATTACTTATTTCTCTTTCAATTAGCGAAGTTAAGTATACTGAATGGATTAAGTTTATTTGGAAATTAGCTTTAACATTATTAATTGTTTCATTTATTGTTTTCTCAATAATGTTATTAGTTTAATTAATA
>JBJEYJ010000048.1:0-2853 GCA_051886655.1 Bacilli bacterium
TAAATTATTTTGATATTTTTTTCCTCTTTTTTGATGATTATTCATACAAAAACATATTCATTTAAGACAATTTCTTCAGCCATATTTTTGTAATTATTCATTAACTTTGTCCATTCAATTGGATTTAATTCTTTACTTTTTTCAGATAGTTTTTCATCATTTTTTATATAATCATCCATTAGTATTTTGTATAAACTTTCACAAGAATCGCTGACTAAAAGAAGATGATGAGTTAGTTTATTTGTCATCAAAAGTGTCTCATAAAGTGCTTGTTTATTTTGAACAATAAAGTGTAATCTTAGTATCCCATATTTGCCAATTCTGCCGCAATCTTCATCCTTTTCTAAATATAAATTTGGTATTAAATAATCTCCTTGTCTTGTATATTTTATTTCCATAATTTTATCATTCCTTTCTTAATTCTTAAACATTTGTTAATTCAGTTTTTGGTATTAGAATTAAAGTATCAACTATATTATTGCCCTCAACATAAGGACAATTTATGATTCCATCTACATAGAAATGTTCCTTAATTAAATTAATATAGTCATTTAATTCTTCTTCAGAATATTGATTATTTTCCATTTTTTCTAATGACATAATGGTATAATCTTTTTCTAATTCTAATAATTTTTCTTTATTAATTTGTTCTTTATAAGTTATACCAATATTATTATCACTTAGTAATTTATTTAAATAATCAATATAATCTTTTGTACTTTTTGAGATAAATTCTTCTGTAAATTTGATGTTTTTAATCTCAATATTGTAGTTATCATCTCTAGTTATTTCAATAGAAGATATTAATCTATTTATTAGTTCTTTTTTTGCTTTTTTATTTAAACTATCAAATAGATATGCAAAACTTAAATTGTTTTTAAAAATAATATCTTCATTATCTTGTTCACAATCTAACTTTTTAAGAAGTTCTACTGTGTATTCTTTAAAGTCATTATCTGGATCAAGGGTCGTTTTCTTTTTAGTTAGTTTATCAATTTCTTTTTTAATAATATCGTTTTTATGATTAATAGTTTCTACATCAAGAGTAGAACTTAAATATAAATCAACTAATCTTTTTTCTTGAACTTTTAATTTTTCAATGGCTTTTTCTATTTCTTTTACTTCTTTACTTTTAGTAGAACTACAAGTTATTATTTCGTTAGAATTATCATACATAAATCTAGTTAACTCATTTAAAATTCTTTTTAATTTATCTTCAATTTTATCTGAATTATAGTGATAACCATAACCTTTACAATTAGAGTTTTTACATCTCAAATGATAATAAATTTTAGTTTCATTCTTATATTTCTTAAATGATTCACTAGCAGCAAGTATTTCACCACATAAAGGACATTTTACCAATCCTGAAAACAAATGGATATGTTCGCCATAATTAGGATGCTTATTCTTTTCAAGATTTGCTCTTGTAACATTCCAAGTATTTATATCTATTATAGGTTCACAATAGTTCTCAACTCTTAAAACATCTTGTAGTTTCCTTTTATACTTTCCATATTCAAATATACCAATATAAATAGAATTAGTAAGTATTTTATAAACTCTATCTGCTTTCCATTTTCCTTGTTTTAAATAAGCATTATCGTCTTTCATAATAGTTGCAATATTTCTTGTAGAATGTCCTTTTTTACATAGTTCAAAAATCTCTTTTACCACCTGCGCTTCAATAGTTTCAATCTCTAAATGACCAGTTTCTTTGTTTCTAACATAGCCATAAGGTGCCTTGCTAGGGTGTACTTTTTCTAATGCCATTTCTTCCATTGCTCGTTTAGTTCTCGATCCAATTTCTTTTCTTTCACGTTGCCCAAATACCAGATTCATACCAAATATCATTTCACCATTAGCAGTAGATACATCATAAGGTTCCAGTATTAGTTCAATCTTAACATCATGTTCTTCACAATAATTAAGTAACCAAAAACCATCATAGTTATTTCTAGTTAATCTATCTACTTTAATAGCAATTAACTTATCAATCTTCTTTAATTTGATATCTTTAAGTAGTCTCTGCATTTCTGGTCGCATTAAATTTTTTCCTGAATGACCTGCATCATTATAAACATCTACAATATCATAATCATTCTTTTCACAGTATTCTTTAATCATTCTAAGTTGTGAATCAATAGAATAACCATTATCTCTTTGGTCATCAGTAGATACTCGTACATAAACTCCACATCTCATAATTTTCCTCCTTTCCTTAAATTTTGAGAAATATTAAAATACCTCTCATATGTTTCCTAACTTAAAAGCAAAATAACAAACACCAAATTAAAAATTTTTAATATTTCTCATTATTTTCCTCATTTAAAGTGAGTTTTATGAAGTCTAATTAAATAAATTTTTAAATTAGTCCTTCTATATGTTTCCTAACTTAAATGCCAAAAAGTATAGTCTAAATTAAAAATTTCTTAAAAAAGTTTCAATTTCTTTTAAATTATACTTTTCTTTAAGCTCTTTAATGTAGAATGGTTTATTACTAATCTCATTTACTTTATATTCAAGTATAGTAAGAGTAATAGGATATGTAATTATGTATTCAGTAGGTTCAATAAACTGTAAATTAGTATGTAGAAGAACTTTAACTTTTCCTTTTTTAGTTTTATAAGTATAGTTTTTAATAAGTTCTAATAGTTTAGGATTAAGTTTTAGTTCTTCAATTGTTTTAAATTCAAGCATAAAAAAATGTCCTCCTTCCTAGAAAGAGAACACTATCTTTATATAAAATAAAAACTTACGAACTTTAATTAGTCCGTAAGTTGTCTTCAAATGGAGCGGATGAGGAGAATCGAACTCCCGTAGTCAGCTTGGAAGGCTGAGGTTCTACCATTA
>JBJEYJ010000049.1:0-2809 GCA_051886655.1 Bacilli bacterium
AAAAAAGGAGTATGTAATTACTCCATATAAATTGCTAATCTATTTTTTGAATTGAATGATAGTTCACTATAAGTTATTAATTTGTTTAATCCTTCTTGGAAGTTATATGAATAAAGAGTGTCATCACTTATGAAATATAATGTGTCTTTTACTAAAGTGAAATCAGATATTTTTTTGTTAAATAGAAGAACTTTCGTTTTGCTATTTAGATTATAGTAATAAACATCATTATTTTTTGTTTGATAGTAATAGGTATCTTCTGTTTTTTGAAGATAATTGATGCTAGTATTTTTTTCTATTTGAGATATATAATCTTTTATAGTTTTAAATTTTAATTCTTCATCTCTAAAATCGTATACACTCTTTGTTTCAAATTTTAAGTTATAGTAAAGTGCTCCATCTTCTTTGTTTCCTACTTCTTTTATTTTTTTACCTTTTTTTGATATTTTGTATTGTTTTAATTCATCTTTATCGAAAATATATACTTCATCGTCAATTACTCCATTTATGTAAGAATCTTTAGATATTTTATACTTTAAATTTCTTTGTTTTACTTTATTGTTTGTCATATCGATAACATATAGTTCATCGTAATCGTATTTTTGATCATAGTTTGGTATTAAGTAATATTTATCTATATTAGTTCCTAAGTGGTTTATATAAGTGTCATTTTCAAATAGTTTTATTTGTTCTAGGGAGTCTTTGCTTATAGCGAAAAAACCATTATATTTATAAATATAAATATATGTTTTTTCTGCAATATTGTTTTGATATGCTGAAAGGGTTTCTATTTTTTTACTACTAGTACTTTTTTCTTGCCAAGAAGGACTATTGTAACCTTGTTTTTTTAGTGTTTCTATGAATGGTGTTAACTCTTTTTCATAATTTGTATAGGCGTATGATTTATTATTTTTGCTACATAAAATATTTGTATTTTCACTTTTTTCTACCGCAGGATATATGCAGTATAAATCATCTTTTTGATATGAATAAATTTTAGTTATCACTTCTTTTTTCTTGTGAAATTCATCTGGTATTTCAAATGAATATATTAAATCTTTGCTTGTTATTTTGAAATAGTATTTTTTATTTTTATAAACTTCGTTTATTTTAAAGGGTTGGTTATCAACTTTTAAGGTATAAGTTATGTCGTGATGAGTTTTAAAAATATATGCTATTAGTTCAAAGATTAAAACTAGAATAAATATTCCTATTAATAGTTTGATAACTTTTTTCATATACTTCACCTACTTTACTACGCTTAATCTTATTATTTCATCCATATTATCATCTGTTGCTTTGATATTTTTTGTTTCATATCCACATTTTTGACATTTATAAAGTATTTTAAAATTATCTTTTTTTGTTTTTTCTATACCAATTGGAATAAGATGCCCATGACAAGTTGATTTTCTATCTCCAGGAAATATGTCAAGATGAAGAGAATGTAAGCAGTTTGGGCAGTGATCTCTTGCAGTGTATCCAAGTGGCTTTACTTTGGTTTTACAATTATAGCAAGTAAACTCTTCATCAATCATTGTAAACTTTTTATCTTGCATGTTCGCCTCTTTTTATTAACTCTATTACTTTATCTAATTCTTCTTTAGTAGTTAATGGGGAGATGCTTATTCTAACGGAAGTTTCTGCACGCTCTTTGCTATTTGTTAGGGCATAAACTGATTTTGAATAAGAATTTGAAGCCGAACAAGCACTTTTAGTTGATATGAAGATATCTTCAAGTTCTAGATAATGCAAAAATGTTTCTGGTTTATAAGATAGCATACTAATGTTTAAAATATGTGGTATAGAATTTTTACTTTGGTTAATAATAGTATTAGGAAGGTTATTTAAGTTTTCTTTTAGATACTTGTTTAAGCCTTCCACTTTTTTATAATTTTCTTCTATGTTTGCTAGTGATAGCTCAAGAGCTTTTACTAATCCTTTTATTAGTCCAAGGTTGTATTTTCTCTTGCCATAAATTATGTTTTTTAAATTTATGTTTTTATTTGTTAGAAGTACTCCGATTCCTTTAGGACCATAGAATTTGTGGGCTGAGAAGCTTACTAGATCTATGTTATCTAAAGGAATATTTATTTTTCCAATACTACCAGTCATATCACAGTGGAATGGAATATTATGTTTTTTTGCTAGTTTTCCGATTAGCTCTACCGGTTGTATGGTACCTGTTTCTGTGCTTACTGATGAGATTGTAAGGAGTGCAACTTCATTTGTTAGTAGTTTTTCTAATTCTTCTAAAATTACGATTCCGTCTTTTAATGGTACATAGATTACTTCGAAGCCTTTTGTTTTTAGATAATTTAGTGTTTCGTTTATTGAAGAATGCTCCATTTCTGTTGTTATTATTTTGTTTTTTTCTTTATTGGTGCAGTTTCCTTTAAGAGCCCAGTTATTTGATTCACTTGAACCACTTGTTATATTTACTTCTAGGTTAGTGTTTAAAAGTTTCCTTATTTTTTGTTTATTTAGCTCTAGTTCTTCTTTTGAAGCCTCTTTGAATAAATTTTGTTTTACTACTTCTAGTACTTCTTTATTTATCATAGTTGTTGCAGAATAATCTAAATATGTCATAATATCACCTTTAGGTAATTATATCATATTACGTGCCTTGTTTGAATATTTTTCAGGCTTTTTGAATATTTTTAAACATAAAACTATTGACAAGATAAGTATTTTTATCTTATAATTGTTTTTGTCAGTTGTTATTGACGTTTAATTGTTTTTGCGGATGTAGTTTAATGGTAGAACCTCAGCCTTCCAAGCTGACTACGGGAGTTCGATTCTCCTCATC
>JBJEYJ010000050.1:0-12138 GCA_051886655.1 Bacilli bacterium
ATCATAAAATAACTAATTTTGTAGAACTTTTTTTGTGTTTTTTTAGAAAGTATTAGAATAGTCTTTATCTAGGAGATGATTTATATGGTTATTGGAATTCCTAGGTCTTTATTCTATTATCGTTATCAAACTTTAATAAGAACTTTTTTTAAGGAACTTGATATAGATTATGTTATTTCTGATTCTTCTACTAAAAAAACATTAGAAGAAGGAAAAAAACTAGCACCAGATGAGGCATGCATAAGTTTGAAACTATTTCTTGGACATATAAATAATCTAAAAGATAAGTGTGATTATATATTTATTCCAAGAATAGAAAGTGTTAAGAAAGAGGAAAAAGTTTGTACAAATTTCTATCTATTATACGATCTTGTAAACAATTTATTTGATATGAATATTTTAGATATAAATATTGATGAGACTCACTCAAAATCAGTGAAAAGTGCTTTCATAGAGCTTGGACTATTTTTAGGATTTTCTTATAACAAAACAGTTAATGCTTATAAAAAAGCTAAAGAAAAGGAAAAAAAAGTTAAAAATAATTTACTTTTAAAGCAAACTAATATTTTAATGAATAAAAATAAGAAAGTTCTTTTAGTGGGACATCCTTATAATATTTATGATGAATTAGTTGGTAAACCAATAATTAATTTTTTAGAGAAAAATGGTATTGATGTTGTTTATGCTGATATATACGATGATAAAGATATAGAAAAAGATGCACAAACTATCTCAAGTGATGTTTATTTTACTTTTAATAAAGAATTAATTGGAGGAATAGCAAAGTATAAAGATAATGTTGATGGAATAATTCTTGTTACTTCTTTTCCTTGTGGCCCAGATTCATTAATAAATGAACTTATTATCAGAAAAGTAAAAGATAAGCCAATCATTAATATAATTACAGATGAATCAAATAGTGATACAGGACTTTTAACAAGACTTGAAAGTTTTATTGACATAATAAATAAGGAGAAAGCTTATGAATGAAAAAATTATATCTTTTCCACATATTGGAGATTATTCTTATTTTGTAAAACCTTTTATCAAGAATATAACAAACTTAAATGTTCAAGTAGCTCCCCCAATTACTAAAAAAACTGTGGAAATAGGAAGTAAGTATTCACCAGATTATGTATGTCTTCCTTTTAAATACAATTTAGGCAATTATATTGAAACTTTAGAAGATGGCTCAAATATTTTATTTCAATTTGGTGGGGGTTGTAGATATGGTAATTATGCTGAACTTCAAGAGACTATTTTGAAAGATTTGGGTTATGATTTTAAATTTTATCAATTTATAAAAAAGGGAAAAACGAGTTTTAATTATGTGTATAAAATGTTTAAGGACTTAAATCCAGAGCTTACAAGAGGAAAATTATTAAAAGAGTTTATGTTAATATTTATTAAAATAATTCTTTTTGACAGAACTGAGCATTATAGAAGGAAAAAGTTAGAAGTAAATGAAGGAGATTTTAAAAAACTTAAGTATCGTTTTATAAATGAATTAAAAGAAGAGACAAATATAATAAAAATATTAAAGATTAAGCATAAGTATTTAAAAAAATATAGGAAAGTTAAGTGTAAAAAACCTAAACTAAAAATAGGTATTATTGGAGAGTTATATACTGCGATGGAACCTTTTGCTACTTATAATTTAGAAGATGAACTTAAAAGTTTTGATGTAAGTGTTAAAAGATTTACTGATGTTTCTTATTTATTGATTTACAAAAAACTATTAAGTAAAATAGTAAGATATAAATCAAGAGATTATTTAAAATATAAGATTGGTGCTGATGCGACAGATAATGTTTATAGAGCGTTAAAACTAAAGAAAAAAAAGTTTGATGGAATAATTCATACTAAACCTTTTGGATGTACTCCAGAAGTTGGAGTTATGCCTATTTTAAGCAAAATTTCAAATGATAAAGATATTCCTATTATGTTTTTAAGTTTTGATACACAGGAAGCAAATACAGGAATTAAAACTAGAATTGAAGCTTTTGTTGATATGCTTCTTATGCGAAAGGAAAAAGATAATGAAAAATAATAAAGCTTATTTAGGAATTGACATAGGATCAATTTCCACTAAAGGAGTAATTATAGATAAAGATAATAATATTTTGGCTAAAGAGTATTTGTGGACAAAAGGAGATCCAATAAATGCTGTTAAGACACTGCTTAAGAATTTAAAAAGAAGGCTTCCTGCAGGATATGAAGTTGTAGGGGTTGGCACTACCGGAAGTGCAAGAAGACTAATTGGAATTATGACTGGGGCAAACATTATAAAAAATGAGATAACTGCTCATGCTATTGGAACATCATCAATTCATAAAGATGTAAGAACAATTTTTGAAATTGGTGGACAAGATTCAAAGATTATTTTATTAAATAATGGAGTTGTAACAGATTATGCTATGAATACAATATGTGCTGCGGGAACTGGAGCTTTTTTATCTAGTCAAGCAAAAAGATTAGAGGTTGATGTTGAAGATTTTGGAAAGATTGCAATAAATTCTAAAAATCCTACTAAAATAGCTGCTAGATGTACTGTTTTTGCTGAATCTGATTTAGTTCATAAGGCTCAAATTGGGCATAAAAAGGAAGATATAATTGCTGGGCTTTGTGAAAGTGTTGTTAATAATTATTTAAATAATGTAGCAAAGGGGAAAAAAATAACTCCTCCTATTGTCTTTCAAGGAGGAGTAAGTAAAAACATTGGAGTTGTTAAAGCTTTTGAAAAAATAACTAATGAAAAAATAATTACTGATGAATATGGTCATTTAATGGGAGCACTTGGGGTGGCAATACTTTCTAAAAGTGAAAAAGAAGAAGTTTTTGACTTTGATGTTTTAGATTTAAATTTTGAAACTAAGGGATATGAGTGCAAGAAATGTCCTAATCACTGTGAAATAATTACTATAAAAAAAGACAAAAAAATAATTGATGCTTGGGGAAACAGATGTGAAAAAGGTGCTTTAATTTAAAAAATTTAGGAAATGCTCCTAAATTTTTTTATTTTACATCGCAATGAATGCTTTTATACATAGATGGAACACTTGGATATTCTTTTCTGTACTTTGTTCTTGCATATCCATCACAGTAAGCATAATTCATAGAAATACAATTATTTGCATACCAATTGATTATTTTTTTTCTGTTTGAAAAAGATTTAAAACTGTAATTAGAATACCAGTCTATAGCTTTTCCTAATGTATGTTTAGAACCACGAATTCCTCCGATTATTGAATTATAATTTTGACATCTAAGCGCACTTGTAATATAAATAGCACCATATTTATTTCTTAAAATTTGTGCATATTTAAGAAGTTTTATATCTATTAATGAAGGATAACCACTGCAGTATTTTCCACCACATTCACATTTAAATTCTTCTAATTTAAAACTTTTTGTGTAGAGTCTAACTCTTTCAGCATTCCTTAAAAGTTTTTCTGTGTTTTCTCCATATATTCCATCTATATCACTAGTTCTAGTAAAATATTTTTTTTGAAGATTCCTATATGCATTTTTTGTAAGTATGCCTTCTTTTCCATCTATATCTCCTTTATAAAATCCTAGATTTTTTAAATATTTTTGTCTAGTCTTTATACTTAATATATTAACCACCCCTACTATATTTTATTATTAAAATATGATAAGGAAGATTTGTTTAACCTAATTGATTAACATATTTTTTATTTAAGCTTGAAATTCTTTTAAATTTATAGTATAATCTATATGTATTTGTGAATGCGCCCATAGCTCAATTGGATAGAGCGTTTGGCTACGGACCAAGAGGTTGAGGGTTCAAATCCTTCTGGGCGCGCCATTTTTTTGTTTAAAAAAGAGTTTGATTTTTATATCAAGCTCTTTTATTTTATATATTTATTATTTATCTATTTCAAAATAATTTCCACTATCTAAATATAATTTACCAGTTTTACCCTCAAATTTTTGTACCATTTCATTATATTTATTGAAGTTTTTAAATTTTGGTAAATTTATGTATACTCTGTTCGAATCATTCATATATAGAATAAATCTATCTTCATCATATTTAGTTGGAGAATACATGATTTGTGATATTTTCTTAATTAAGGAATAATCTATTTTATTAAACTTTTTAATAAGTTCTTTGTATTTGGTATCTGGAACATAATTTACTAAATAAGGTATATTAAGTTCTAAACTAGAATCATTTTTGATTTCCTTACTATTATCTAAAACAATCATATTAGTATCTTCTCTGATAAATAGTGGTTTGTTTTCTTTGATATTAATAGTAATTTGAAAAAATAAATTTTTATTAACTTTTGCTTCTTTTATAAAAGCATTATCTTCAAGTTTTTTCTTAGTATTATTTGAACTAGTTAAAAAGAAGTTTGGGTAATCTTTTAGACCTGATTCTTTTAATATTAGTTCATCGCTTATTATATCATTACCTTTTATTATTATGGCATTAGTATTAATTTTTAGAACATAAGCTCCAAGCATGATAAATATAAAAGAAAAAAGTAGTAATAACCCTATTGCTAGTAAAAAAATTCTTAATTTTTTTCTTTTCTTTTTTCTTTTATTTTTGCTCATATTTATCTCCAAAATTAAATAATTCTTGTTCTCTATGTAATTTTATATTATATTTTTTTAAAACTTCGTTTTGTGCTAAATCCATTAAATATTTAATATCACTAGAAGTAGCATTTCCTTTATTTATAATAAAGTTAGCATGTTTAGAGCTTATTTCTCCTCCACCATGAATATAGCCTTTTAAATTACAATCTTCAATTAATTTACCCGCATACATTCCTTCGGGATTTCTAAAAACTGATCCAGCGGAAGGATATTCAAGTGGTTGTGATTCTATTCTTCTTTGTTTTCTATCGTTAATAAGTTCAATCATTCTTTTCGCATCTTCTTTTTCTAATGTGAAATATGCTTTTAGTATTATCCAGTTATGATTCATAAAAATAGAATGACGATAGCTATACTTTAAATCTTTTTTTTCTAAAGTTTTTATTTCAAAGTTTTCATCAAGAAAGGTAACTTTATCAAGTACTTTGCTTACATCACTTAAATAAGCCCCAGCATTCATATAAACTGCTCCGCCGACAGTGGCAGGAATACCACAGGCAAAATCAAGTCCTGAATAACCTTTTTTAGTAACAGTATTAGCAAGAAGAGCAAAATTATAACCAGCTTCTACTTCTATTTTGCCATTATCAAATTTTAAATTATTTAAATTAGTAAGTTTTATAATAACACCATTATAATCATTATCACTTGCAAGAATATTAGAGCCATTTCCAAATACTTTAAAGGAAATATTATTCTTTTTTATGTACTCTAATGCTTCTTTTAAAGAGTTAATATCTTTAGGATAAAAAACTAATTTTGCATTTCCTCCAGTTTTATAAGTAGTAAGTGTTTTGAAAGATACATTTTCTTTATAGTTTCCTAGAGATTTATCTTCAACTAATTTTATAAATTCATTCATAAAATCACCATTTAAATAACCTTTCTAATTTCTTCATATATTCTTGTAGCACTGTCAGTTATTCCAAGCTTTTTAGAAGCCGAACTCATTTGTCCGTAAAGTTTAGAATCTCCAAGAATTTTATCTATTTTTTCAAGTAAATCTTTTTTGTTAAAAGAAGTTTCTTCTACTATGAAAGCTGCTTTATTATTTTCTAAATCTTTTGCATTAATAACTTGGTGGTTATTTGCAACATAAGGGCTAGGAATAAGAATAGATGGAATATGAAGTGCTGTTATTTCTGATATAATAGTTGCTCCTGCTCTTGTGATTATTAAATCAGTAAATTTCAATACTTCTCCCATTTTTTCGATATATGGAACTACTTTGACATTTTTTGGCAATTTGTTTTTTACAACTTCTTCATAATTGTCTTTGCCAGTAACTAGTAAAACTTCATAATTTTTATTACTAAAATCATCTAGTAGTTCTATTATCTTTTTATTTATAGTTTCTGCTCCTAAAGAACCCATTGTTATAAGAACTAATTTTTTAGAAATTGATAAGTCATAATCTTTTTTGTTTCCTTTTTTAAATTTTAATATTTCTTCTCCTCTAGGGTTGCCAGTTAGAACAATATTATTATGTTCAAAGTATTTTCTTGAACTTTCCATAGAAATACAAATAGTGCTGGCATATTTACTAAGAAGTTTGTTAGCTTTGCCAGGAATACTATTTTGTTCGTGTAATATAATTTTAACTTTTTGACTATGCGCTGCTAAAACAACAGGAACAGTAACATAGCCTCCTACTCCTATTACAATATCTGGTTTAAATTTTTTCATTATTTTTTTACATTTTTTTAGTCCTACTAAAGTATTGGTTAAAAAGCCAAATATTTTCTTTACACTTTTTGTAAGTCCATTCATTTTTATACCTAAATAATCAATACCTAAATTAGGTACAATATCTTTTTCCATTCTATCTGTTGTACCAATATAAAGTATTTTAGCATTTTTATCTTCTTCTTTTATTTTATTTATAATACTAAGGGCAGGATAAATATGACCTCCTGTTCCTCCGGCTGAAATTATATATCTCAATTTAATCACTCCTACTTAATTATATCATTAAATATGATTAGTATTAAGTATTTTTATAAGTTTTTTCTTGAATATTTACACCCACAGTAATTTTGTCTATATAAATTATATTTTTTAGATAATAGTATACTTCTTTTGTATCCTTCTTTTTTCTTGAAATCTGAGTATAAATAAGGCATAGAATATTCTTTTTCTAAACTGTGTCCTATTTCATTAATCATTTTACTGTTTTTGTGGGGACTAACTGATAAAGTTGTTGTAAAAAAATCATAGTTATTTTCTTTAGCATATTTACATGACTCTTTCATTCTTAATGATATGCATTTTCTGCACCTTGAACCACCTTCTTTTTCTTGTTCTAATCCTTTTATTTCGTTATTAAAAACTTCTGGATTATAACTTTCTTCTATAAAATTAATATCTTCATTTAATACATTTATTAGTTTTTCTTGTTCTTTTTTTCTTTTTAAATATTCATTTTCTGGATAAATATTGGGATTGTAAAAGAATATATCTACTTTAAAATATTTTGTTAAAAGTTCTAATACAGATGTTGAACAAGGCGCACAGCAACTATGCAAAAGAAGTTTTGGTTTATTTTTTATATTTGTTAAATAATCTTCAAATTCTTTATAAGATTCCACTTTATCACCCTTTTTTATTTTCTTATTAATTTTTTTGGCTTTTCATCATAGTTAATACTTTTCAATACTAAATTTTGTATTTCACTTAAAGTAAAATCATTAATAGAATTAATACATAAATGATCTTTTCCTGTATGAATATCCGTTACTTTGCTTTTTAATTTTTTTGGTAATTTGTTATAAAACTCTTCATCACTACAAGTTTTTTCTAAAAGTTCTTGATATTTTAACATAAGTTCATCTTTTTCAAAATCTCTATATGCTTCTTCTTTTTTGTTTACTCCGATTATTAAAGTGCTTGCCAAAAATGAAAGCCCTGTAACTACTGCGGTTGTTAAATAAATGTCTGTATTATCTTCAGTTTCATCCAATAAAAGACTTGAAGCGATGATTGCACTGATGATTGAAGAACAAATAATACTTTTTTTATCTATAAATACATCAGGAGCTTTTTTATATAATTCATGTTGTTCTTTCATAACATCATCTAAATAATTTATTGCTAATTCAGAATTTGGAATATATTTAATTTTTCCATTTGAAAATGTAACTTTTATAAGTTCTTCTTTTATTTCATATCCTAATATAAAGTTTTTATTATTACTAACTAAATAATTTTTCATAAAACCTCCCGCCACTTTATGTAAATTTATACTACTATATTTTTTGTTTAAATGCAACAAAAAAGAGTTATTCAGTTATAACTCTTGTTCCTTTTTTGCCATTTAGAACTTCTTTAATATTTTCTATAGTACCTCCGTTATATACATACATTGGTGTTTTATGTTTTGCAAGCTCTACAAGTGCTTCTAGATCTAGAATTGTTAGAGATGAAATACCTTGTTTTATTGACATATTTAAAAGTTCTTGATGAGATATTTTTTCTATTTTATTAGCAGATGAAAGTTTTGGATCTTTATCATATATTGCATCAACATTTTTTGACATTAAGATTAGGTCAGCGTTATATTCAATTGCTTTTGAAACTGTTGTCATATCTGTAGATAGATTAGGAACTCCAAGTCCTCCACCTAAAACGATTATTTTACCTTCTTTTAAATCTTTGTTTACATCGTTTAAATTAGATTTTTTGATAAATCCTGGTACTTCAAATGCACCATAGCATGCATTAGAAATACCTTTTTCGGTTAGATAGGAACTTATTGCAAGAGCATTCATTATTGTACCTAACATTCCTATTTGATCAGAAATAACTTTATTTATGGAAAGATTATTTCTACCTCTCCAAAAATTTCCTCCGCCAGGAATTATAATAATTTCATTGTTATCTTTTATTTCTAAGATATTTTCATAAAGCTTATCTAAGCTAGTTTCAGAAATATTGTTATCTTTTTTAAGTGATTCTCCACTTATTTTCATTACTATTCTCATTTTCCCTCCAAAAAAAATTCAAGGATATCCCTGAATTATTTATAATTGTCTGCTTTTTGTTCCATGTAACTTTGTGGATGTTTACATACTGGGCATACATCTAAAGCATCTTTTCCAACATAAACATGACCACAATTACGACATACCCAAATTTTGTCTCCATCTTTATGGAACACACTGTCATCTTTTACATTTTTAAGTAATGTTAAATATCTTTCTTCATGTTCCTTTTCAATTTTTGCAACTTCTTCGAATAAATATGCTATACGATCAAAACCTTCTTCTTTAGCAGTTTTAGCAAATTCAGCATACATTTCAGTCCATTCATAGTTTTCACCATTTGCTGCATCTTCTAGATTTTCCATAGTTGATGGAACAGATCCACCATGTAGTTCTTTGAACCACATTTTAGCATGTTCTTTTTCATTATTAGCAGTTTCTTCAAAAATTGCTGCTATTTGTTCATAACCATCTTTTTTTGCTTTGCTAGCATAATAAGTATATTTATTTCTAGCTTGAGATTCTCCTGCAAAAGCAGTCATTAAATTTGCTTCTGTTTTACTTCCTTTTAATTCCATAATTATTACCTCCATTTAATATTATAATATTTGTGTGTAAATTTTTCAACAAATATTTTACATAATTTACTTTTTACTTATTCTTACCAAGATTATATAGTTGTTTTACTTCTTTTGGTGTTAAACATCTATACTCTTTTGACGCTAATCCTTCAAGAGTTAAGAAAGCAATTCTTTCTCTTTTTAGTTTTAATACTTTATGCCCTACCGCTTCAAACATTTTCTTAACTTGATGGTTTCTACCTTCAGTTATTGTTATTTCAATTATACTAGTATCTGTTTTTTTATCGTATTTCTTAATTTTCACTTTTGATTTTTCTGTTTTTCTGCCTTCTACTAATACACCTTTTTTTAAAGATAACATTTCATTTGGTAAAAGTTTTCCATTTATTTTGGCAATATAAACTTTTTCTATTTTGTTTTTAGGACTTGTAATCATGTTAGCAAATTCACCATCATTTGTTAGAATTATCAGTCCTGTTGTATCATAATCAAGTCTTCCTACTGGAAAAATTCTAAGATCTGTGTCTATTAAAGATGTAATAATTTTTCTATTTTTATCATCTTCAGTTGTACATACAACTTCTCTTGGTTTGTTTAATAAAAAATAAACTTTATTTTCTTTTTCTAAAAGAATATCATCTACTCTTATTTCATCTTTATTATTTACCTTATATCCTAATTCTGTAATAGTTTCATTATTTACACTTACTCTTCCCTCTAGAATTAGTTTTTCTGCCTTTCTTCTTGAGGTATAACCAGAATTTGCTACTTTTTTTTGTAATCTCTCCATAAACTTCACCTTTCATAAATTATAAAAGAATTTTAGAAATTACGCAACTAAATTAATGAAAAATTGTTTTATTTTTGAGATAAAACTTTGGTGTTCTTTTTTTAAATAAACGCTTTCTTTATGAATTAAATCACTATCAAAATAAATTAAAACTTCTCCGACTATTCCTTCTTTTTTGCCATTTAAAACTATTTTTTTTGATATTTTATTTAATTCATCTTTTGATAATGGATAAGAGAAAGAATTTTTTATATATAGTTTTCCTTTTAATTTAGAGTTTATTTTAAAAGTTTTGTTATCTAGAATTTTATATTTTTTATATTTGTTAAATACATCATTATAAAGATTAATATGATTTTGATAACCATAATCATTTCCTTTAGTACTAATTACTATATTTAAATCATTATCTTTAGCACTTGAAACTAAAACTCTTCCAGCTTGCGGAGTATATCCTGTTTTTGCTCCGGTTATTCTACTATCCATTGAAATTATTTTTGACCTATTTATGAAGTAATAACTTTTTTTGTCACTACTTGCTTTATAATTCAAGGTTCCTATTATTTCTCTAAAAGTTTTATTTTTATAGGCACTACTATATAAAAGAGCTAAATCATGTACTGAACTATAATTTTTTTCATTGTCATCTAATCCTGTAGGATTGCTAAAAATAGTATTTTTTAAGTTTAATTTTCTAGATTTTTCATTCATAAGTTTAACAAATTTTTCTACACTACCTGAAGTATGTCTTGCTATTGTCATTGCGGCATCATTTCCACTTCGCAGGATCATTCCATATAAAAGATCTTGCATTAAGATATTTTCTCCGATTTCTTCATAGATATTTGCTCCATCTATTGTTAGTATTTCATCGCCAACTCTTACTACATCTGAAAGATCAGAGTTTTCTATTGCAACAAGTGCAGTCATAATTTTGGTTGTAGAGGCTGGTAAAATTTTAATATCTTTGGCTTTTTCATAAAAAATTCTTTTACTTTCTATATCCATTACTATGTAATTGTCAAATATTTCATTATTTGCTTTCACACTACAAGGAAATAATCCTATTAATAAAAAGGTCATTATTATAATTTTTTTCAAAATAAATCACCTTTATATTATATGAAAAATAGGAAATGATTATTTCCTATTTATAAATATTCATTTAAAAATACTGCTACTCCATTATTGTTATTGGAACTTGTAATGTAATCTGCATTTTCTTTTAATGTTTCACAAGCGTTTTCCATAGCGACTTTTACGCCACAGGCATTAAACATATCTACATCATTTATAAAATCTCCAAAACAAAGACTTTCTTCTTTTTTGATATTTAAATATTCTAATAGTTTTGTAACTGCTTCTCCTTTTGATACATTTTTATTATTAATATCTAATCGGTATCTATCAGATATAGAGTTATCTAGGAAACTTTCAGAGTAATTTGTTACTGAAAGTCCTAAACTTTGGATATATTTTTTTGCTTTTAATATTTTTTCTATGTCATTACTAACAAATACTATTTGGGAAAAAACTATTTTTTTTAGTTCTTTAAAATTAGTTATTAGTATTCCACTTTCTTTGTCTTTTCCTATTAGATATTTGTTTATATATTTACCAGATATTGATTTTATGATAAGACCTATTTCGTTTTTATTACAATAATTCCATGTTTTTTTTATTTTATCTTCTTCTAGTTTGTCTATAAAAATAGTTTCTTGTTTACTATAATCGTATATTTCGGAACCATTTGACGAAATTACAATTGGAGATGCTAAGGCTCTTCTTGATTTATCTATTGTATAATGAACATCTCTTCCTGATGATATAACTACATATATACCTTTATCTACTATTCTTTTAATACTTTTTCTTGTTTTTAAAGTAACTCTTTTTCTTTTGTTAACTAAAGTACCATCAATATCAATAAAAACTATTTTTATATTATCTAGTTTATTCATACTTATTCTCCTGTTCCAGTTATAATTATAGCACTAATAGTTTTTGATGTAAATTGTCACTGTTTAATTACTTTTTTAAATATATTGTATCAAAAAAGAAACAAATTATGCTTGTTTCTTTTGTTTAGTAATTCGTTCCTTTTCTTTTTCAGCTTTTCTCTTTTCTATTTCTTTTTTCATATCAACTTTTTTAT
>JBJEYJ010000051.1:0-1061 GCA_051886655.1 Bacilli bacterium
TTTGATAGTTATGCTCTTTCTATTGTAAAAAAATATCACTATTTACTAAACTTATCAAAAAATATCTCTATAGTAGACTCATCCATTATAAATATAAAAAAGAAAGAATTTATAGAGGAAATCTTTGAAGAACTTTACAACAAAGAAGATGAATCATTCCTTAAACTAATAAATGATTTTTGCACTAAAGATGATAAAGATTTAAAAAAACAAATCCTAAAAATAAACAATTTACTAGAACAAAAATATGACAAAAAAGAGTTTTTAGATAGTTATATAGATAATTTTTATAATGAAAAATACCTAGATAATTTAATAAAAGAATACCTCTCTTTAATAAAAACTAAACATAATAACCTAAAAGAAATCTATGAACAAGTTCTTAGTATCGAAGAAAGTAAAAAGATAGAAGAATACACCTCAAGTCTAGAAAACTTAATAAAAGCATCTAATTACGAAGAAATAAAAAATAACTTAAATGTATCTCTTCCTAGAATAGTAAAAAACTCTAAAGAAGAAAAACAATTAATGAAAGAGATAATTGAAGAATTAAAAGAACTTACTTTCTTTGAAAGTATTAATGAACTAAAAGATACTTACTTAAGTACTAAACCTTATGTTGTTTCAATAATTAATATCATAAATAAACTTGATATATTAATAAATAATTACAAAGAATTAAATGATTCTTATGAGTTTATTGATATATCAAAAATGGCTATTAAAATAGTAAAAGATAATAAGAATATATGTAATGAAATAAAAGATTTTTATAATGAAATAATGGTTGATGAATATCAAGACACTAACGATCTTCAAGAAATGTTTATAAGTTTGATTGAAAATAACAATGTTTATATGGTCGGAGACATAAAACAATCAATCTATAGATTTAGAAATGCTAATCCTATGATATTTAAAAATAAATATGATTTATATAGCAAAGAAGAAGGCGGAGTAAAAATAGATTTACTTAAAAACTTTAGATCAAGAGAGGAAGTTCTAAGTGATATAAATATTATTTTTAATAAAATAATGGATGATTTTCTTGGCGGAGCAGA
>JBJEYJ010000051.1:1161-12006 GCA_051886655.1 Bacilli bacterium
AATAACATACCACTAGTGTTATATAAAGATGAAGTTTTAACTACTGAATATGATATGTTCATTATAAAAAACTTAATAAATTTAATAATAAAAGTAAAGACTAAAGAATATGATAAAAAGTTTAAATATTATTATATGTCCATTGCCAGAAGTTATTTGTTTTCTTATCAAGATGATGACATTTTTAAAACTTTCAAAGACAATAGCTTTTACACTAATGAAATATTTTTAAAAGCAAGTAATATTTCAAAAGAAATAGATAATATATCTTGTTATAAGTTCTTAGAAAAGATTTTGAAAGAGTTTAATTTTTATGAAAAGTGTCTTTCTTATAGGAATGTTGAAAAAACTATAGTTAGAACTATATACTTAAAAAAACTTGCTAAAAATCTAGATAACTTAGGCTATAATCCTTATACATTTGCAAGTTATTTAGAAGAAATGATAGAAAGTGATGAAGAAATAAAATACAAACTAAACACCAGCAGTAGCAATTCTGTTAAAATTATGAATATTCATAAATCAAAAGGACTAGAATTTCCTGTTTGTTACTTTTCAGGACTTTACAAAAAATTTAATATAAAAGACGTAAGTGAACGTTTTATGTTTGACAACAAATATGGAATTATTACTCCTTATTACAAAGAAGGAATAGGTAGTTTATTTACTAAATCTTTACTTAAAGAAAATTACATAAAAGAAGAAATATCTGAAAAGATAAGACTATTTTATGTCGCAGTAACCCGTGCTAAAGAAAAAATGATTTTTGTTTTACCAGATAAAGATGAAATAGTTTTAAATGATAATTCTAGACTTAAATTTAGATCTTTTTCTGATATGATTAATTCAGTAAAAACATGTTTTTTAGAGAACACCAAATTCATAAATTTAGAAAATATAAATCTTACTAAAGACTACAACTTATCTAAAAATATAGCTTTTGATTTCTTAAAAAATGAAACTAGTAAAATAGTTAAAAAAGAAATAATTATTCCAAGTGAATCAATAAAAGAAAATAAATTTTCTAAAGTTAACAATGAATTATTAACAGAAGAAACCATGCAAAACATGAAATTTGGAACAGATATTCACTATCTATTTGAAATAAGTGATTTCTTAAATCCAGGGGATAACAAATACATAAGTAATTTCTTAAAGCATGATTTATTAAAAAACATAAAAGATGCTTCAATTTATAAAGAATATGAATTTGTCTATGAAAAAGAACATGAAATTTATCATGGAATAATAGATCTAATGTTAGTTTACAAAGATCATATTGATATAATAGATTATAAACTTTCTAATATCGATGATGATAAGTATAAACTTCAGCTTGAAGGATATAAAACTTATATTGAAAATAAGACAGGAAAAAAGGTAAAAACTTATTTATATTCTATAGAAAAAGATATTTTAGAAGAAGTATTATAATTATTTAAAAAAGCAAGAGTTTTTCTATTCTTGCTTTTTTTGTACTTAATTTAGCACTAAAAAACTTCATTTTATCACCATTTTTAATTAGTTTTTATTTGTTGTGATATAATTCTATTGTTTCTAAATAGAAATCTATATTGAGGTGAAAGAATGACCAAACAAGTTATCTGGACTAAAAAAGTAATAGAAGAATTTATAAAAGAAGGAAATTTAAATGAAAGACAAGAGTATATTGTAAGAACTAGAGCTAAAGGATATACTATTGCAATGCAAGCAGAAGAACTACATTTAAGTATTGATCAAGTAAACAAAGATATAGCAGAATTAAAAAAAATATATGATGCTACTGAAATAAATAGTCAAATTCTTCCAACAAGAGCAAAAAATAAAATAGAACTTAATAAAAAATAATTACATTTTTATTACAGATTTTTTATATAAACTTTACAATTATTATGTCTTTTTTTATGAGATAATATTTATATCAGTAAAGGAGGAAATATGAAAAGTAAAGTAAAATGGTTCAATGATGATAAAGGATTTGGTTTTATTGAATATAGTAAAGATACAGATATATTTGTTCACTATTCTTCAATAAGAAAAGATGGCTACAAGACATTGTCAAAAGGACAAGAAGTAAATTTCAATTTGATAAACACAGATAAAGGTTATCAAGCAATTGATGTTGAAATAGCGCCAAGTTTTGTAAAAATTTAATTTATGTTTATACACTTCTATCATATTAACTTATTAGATAAGACTTAGTTGTCTTATTTTTTAATTTGTTTTAATGTATGATAATTAAAAAAATAATAGAACAATTTATTGATTAAATTTACTAATTTAGGGTATAATTATTATAATTAGGAGTGATAAAATGGGGAAGATACTTAAAGAAGATGAATTAAAAAAGATCAACAATTATTGGATGGCAACAAATTATTTATCTATTTGTCAAATTTATTTAAAAGATAATATTTTACTTAAAGAACCACTTTCTTTTAAAGATATAAAATCAAAGTTAATAGGTCACTGGGGAACTGCACCAGGTCAAAATTTTATATATGTTCATTTAAATAGAATTATAAAAAAATATAATTTAGATATGATCTATATATCAGGACCAGGTCATGGAGGACAAGCCATGATTGCTAATTCTTATCTTGAAGAGGTTTATTCTAGCGTTTATCCAGACATTACATTAGATGAGGAAGGATTAAAAAAACTATGTAGAGAGTTTAGTTATCCAGGAGGAGTTTCCTCTCATGTTGCCCCTTCAGTTCCAGGTTCAATTAATGAAGGAGGAGAACTTGGCTATAGTCTATCTCATGCCTATGGAGCAGTTCTGGATAATCCAAATTTAATTGCAGCTTGCGTAATAGGGGATGGAGAAGCAGAAACAGGACCACTTTCAGCTTCTTGGAACATAAATAAAATAATTAATCCAAAAAAAGATGGAGTTGTTCTTCCTATACTTCATCTTAATAAGTATAAAATAGCAAATCCTACAGTGATGGGAAGAATGAAAGACAAAGAACTAGTATCCTTCTTTAAAGGGCTTGGATACAAACCATATATAGTATCAGGATCTGAACCTAGAAAAATGCATGAAGATATGGCATATGTTATGGAAAAAGTGATATCAGATATAAAAAAAATCAAATCAGGAAAAAACTTTAATTATCCATTAATTATATTAAAAAGTCCTAAAGGATGGGGTGCTCCTAAAAAAGTACATGGAAAACCAGTTGAAGATTCCTTCAGAGCTCATCAAGTTCCTTTTGCTATCGAAACAGAAGAAGATTTAAATCTTTTAGAAAAATGGCTTAAAAGTTATAAACCTGAAAATTTGTTTGATGAAAATGGCAAGTTAAAAGATGAAATAAAAGAAGTATTACCACCTTTTGAAAAAAGAATGAGTGCTAGTAAATATGCTAATGGAGGACTTCTTCGCAAGGAATTAAAGTGTCCTGATTTTAGAGATTACAAAATTTCAGTAAAACCTGGAAAAACCACTGCTAGTGATATGTTAGTACTAGGAAATTATATTCGTGATTTAATACTTCTTAATAAAGATAATAAAAACTTTAGAATTTTTGGACCAGATGAAGCTCTTTCTAATAAATTGAATCATGTTTTTGAGGTAACCTCTAAAAAATGGAATTATAATACATTAAAAAATGATGAACTTCTTTCAAAAGATGGGGTAGTTATAGACTCAATTCTTTCTGAACATGTTTGTGAAGGTCTTTTAGAAGGTTATCTACTAACTGGTAGACATGGATTCATGCATTCTTATGAAGCCTTTATTAGAATAATTGATTCAATGACCAGTCAGCACGCAAAATGGTTAAAAATAAGTAAAGAATTACCTTGGAGAGCTCCGATTTCTTCTTTAAACTATATTCTAACCTCACACATTTGGCAACAAGATCATAATGGATTTACTCATCAAGATCCAGGTTTTCTAAATCATGTAGCAACAAAAAAGGCCTGGATTTCAAGAATTTACCTACCTATTGATGCTAACACACTTTTATCAACATTTGATCATGTTATAAAAACAAAAGATTATATAAATGTAATAGTAGCGTCTAAACATGAAAGAAAACAATGGTTAACTATGGAAGAAGCAGAAAAACATTGTAAAAAAGGAATTGGAGAATTAGAGTTTATAAGTGATAAATGTGATGCTCCTGATCTTGTTTTAGTATCAAGCGGAGATACTCCTACTATTGAAATAGTCGAAGCAAAGAAAATAATAGATAAGTTTTTAAATATAAAAGTAAGAGTTTTAAATGTTATTGATCTTATGAAACTTCAATCTGATAAAGAACATCCACATGGGTTAAGCGACAAAGAGTATGATAATTTATTTACAAAGAATAAACCAATTATTTTTGCTTTTCACGGTTATCCTAATTTGATTCATATGTTAACGTATAAAAGAAAAAATAAGAATTTACATGTTCACGGATATAAAGAAGAAGGAACAATTACAACTCCTTTTGATATGAGAGTTCAAAATGAATTAGATAGATATCATCTAGTTTTAAATGCCATTAAGTTTTTGAAAATTTCTAAAGAAGAAAAAGAAAATATAACAAATTATTGTAATGAAATGTTAGATAAGCATTATGTTTATATAAGAAAATATGGAAAAGATATGAAAGAAACAAAATAATGAAACTTCAGAATTATAAATCATTCTGAAGTTTCATTTTCTATTTTTTCTTCAATTAATTTAGATTTTAAAATTTGTCTTTTTTCTCTAGCGATTAAATCAATTTGCTTATTTTTAAATTTTATTATATTATCAGCATAATTATAATAAAGTATATTATATAAATTTACAATACAACTTCTGTGAGTTTTCATAAAATAAGCAGAATCAAGTTTTTCTTCCAGATTATTTATTGTATCTTTAATAATATATTGATTATCATGCTTTGTATAAATAGTGCAATAATTTAAATTATTACCTTTTTCAATAAATAAAATATTTTGATAAGGAAATCTATATGTTTCTCCGTTAAATCTGAAATTTAAAGTTTTATTTTTTGTTAATATTTTATAAGCTACACATATTGCCCTTTTTAGAGAATCATTTATATTATCATTATAATTAATATAATCTAATACTAATAATCTATTACTAAAAATAGAATTATCTACTTTTTCCAAATTACTTATGATTATTATTTGACTAGTCCAATCTCCAGAGTCTCTGATCTTTTTCACCATATTAAGAAGTTCAAATATATCTTCAGAACTTAAAATATATATATTGCGATCACAGTTTTTTTGAGATTCACATGAATAATTAATTATTTTAAAGTTTTCCTGTTTATTACCTAAAATATTTAATATTATCATTTCATAAGAATTCTTTAGTTCTAAATCATTTTCATATATTAAGAAATTAATCATAATTTCACTTCCCAATAAAATTAATTAATTTTAGTATATAACAAAAGGGTTTCATAGTAAATTATTATCCAAAAAATTGCAGTTGTAATGCGTTATGATTACATATATTTTTCGCGCAATTTTACTATATTTTGTTACTTGTTTCTAACTTTTATCTTTTGAATTTTTTCAACTAAATCTTGATCGATTCTATCTTTAACATTTATAATTCTCTCCATCACATTTTCCATATCATCTATCATAATTTGTTTACTAAATAGTTGTTCATCATACATGTTAAGAATAAAATTAAACCAGTAATTTAGTATCTCATTGTTGTCATGTTCTAAATCAAAATAAGTATTATCAAGAGCATTTATATAAGTAATTAAATTAACGTTTATACTCTCTGATAGATTAACAGGACAGATTTTTAAATTCATCTTATAAATTCTATTTAGTATTTCAGTAAATTTTATGTTATGTAAAGTTCTTGCAGTTCTACCATTTCCATCGTGATAAGGATGAATCTTGACAAATAATAAATGAATTAAAGCACTTTTTAAAAAAGGATTAGAATCAAGAACAGACATACTATTTGATTTATATATTTTTATAAAACTATTCATAAAATTTTTCACATCTTTTGCTTTTACCCCATACCAAAATATTTCTTCTTTATCTTTTTCAATATTACTAACTTTTACTTCGTTAGTTCTATATCTTCCAGCATTATCATCATTCTGATCTTTCATAACAAATTTGTGAATATTATGTATTCTATTATTACTAATATTTAAACTATCAAAAAACAAATTCTTTTCATTAAAATCAAATTTTTTTAAATTATGATATTCTACAAAATTACTATTTTTAATCTCATCGTAAGCAAGACTAATCCAAAAATATAGTTGAAATTCATCATCATACTTAGATAATTTTTTAAAGTACTTGTCAAAATTTAAGTTAGTTTCTTGCATGTGTTCAAGAACATTTTTATTAAGATGAATATTGCTAACAAAATCTTCTAAATCAAAATAGTTAATTTCTCTAGCAACATCGTGTTTTATTATTTCCATAAATTCCTCCTGTCGGCTTAGTATTATATCATAAAAAATCTTCTCCTCAAAAAAAAAATTAATCATTTTATATTTATTATAGATTTTTTTTCTTTTGTTTGTTAAACTAGAAATAGTTGTAGGAGGAAGATAAAAATGCCAACTCATAAAATGCACATGGCTATAGCAAATGAAGTTAATAAATATTTAAAACTAGATGATGACATGATAATGATAGGTAGTGTACTTCCAGATCTCACCATGGATAAAAGACATAGGGCAAGTCATTTTAAAAATGGAGAAGAGGGAGTTGAAGGAACTGCTAACCCTTATAAATTTTTATTAAAGTATAAAGAAAAGTTAAAAAATCCTGTTATGGTTGGCTATTTAATTCATTTATTAACAGATAGATATTTTAATAGTTATGTATTTCAAAATTATTATATATATGATGAAAATACCCACTTAATAGGAATAAAGTTTCACAATGAAAAGGTTTTACTTCCTATTGAGAAAATAAGATACGAAAAACATAGAGATTTTTATGTATATGACAAATATCTTGTAGAACATAACAAAGTAAAAAGTTTTAGTGGCACTTCTTGTATAAAAAATATTGAGGATATTGAAGATGCCAAATTTGATACTGAATTAATTAAAAAATATATTGAAAATGCTAATTTTGATTTGGAAAAAGCAAGTAAAGGGATGTTTTTTAAACAGCTAGGTAATGAATACAAAGTTATGACTTTAGATGATTTAAATAAACAATTTGATTTGTGTGTAGCGCAAATATTAAAATTTTTCAGTGGATTAAAGGAAGAAGAATGGAAATAGAAAAATATGAATGACAAAGTAAAAAATAAAATTATAGAATTATCTGATCAAAATTATAAAAATTTTCATAGTAAACTTTGTCCAGGTATTGACAATATTCTAGGAGTCAGAGTGCCTGTTTTAAGAAACTATGCTAAAGAGTTGATAAAAGAGTATAAGGTAGAGTATTTGTTAGAAAATATAGATAATAATTATTATGAAGAAATAATGTTAAAAGGTATGTTAATTGGATTAGATAAAAGTAACGACTTAAACAAAACTATTAATTATATAAAAGACTTTATTCCTTTAATAAACAACTGGGCTATTTGCGATACTTTTTGTGCTAGTCTTAAAATAACAAAAAAGAAGAAAAAAGAAATGAGAAAGTTTCTTCTAAAGTTTAGAAATAGTAAAAATGAATTTGAACTTATATTTATGATAGTAATGATTTTAGATTATTATATAGAGGAAGATTATTTAGATGACAATTTTAAGATTTTTAGTGAAATAAATCAAACTGATTATTATGTTGCGATGGCTCTTGCTTGGGCTATTTCAGTTTGTTTAATAAAATACTATGACAAGACTTTAATACTTTTAGATAAATATAATTTTAGTGATTTCATCTATAATAAAGCTCTTCAGAAAGCTTGTGAATCTTACAGGATAGATGATTATAAAAAGAATGAGTTAAGATTATTAAAAAGATAAAACTATTTTATATAAGCTTTAAATTTTTTAGTTTTTGTGCTATAATCTATATGTTGCTTACTATGGATATTTTTTTGAAAGGAGAAATTATGAGTAAAATAAAAATTTTTGCCCTAGGTGGGCTCAATGAAAATGGAAAAAATATGTACGTTGTTAACGTTGATGAAAATATTTTTGTTTTTGATGCTGGACTAAAATATCCTTCAGCAAATATGCTAGGGGTAGATTATATAATTCCTAAATTTGATTATTTAAAAGAAAATAGAAAAAAAATTAGAGGTATATTTTTAACACATGCACATGATGGTAATCAAGGAGCTATGCCAGATATAATGAAAGAATTTCCTGATATACCTGTTTATGCTACCAAGTTTACAATGACTGTTCTAAAAATGGAACTTGAAAAATACAATATAGAAGCAACAAATTTAAAAGAAATTAGACCTCATTCTAAACTTGACATTGCTGGTTTTTCTATTTTTCCAATTGCCGTAACACATTCTATTCCTGAAACTGTAGCATTTGTCTTATATACTAACGATGGTGCAATTGTTTATGCAACAGATTTTGTGTTTGATTCTGCTATGCTTGGAGCATATAAAACTGATATTGGAAAACTTGCTTATGTTGGTAAACAAGGAGTTCTTTGTTTAATGGCAGAATCATCTTATGCCTATAGAGAAGGGCACACTAGTCCAAAACATAGAATTTCTAAAAAAGTTTGGGATATTTTAAACCAAACAGATGAAAGAATCATTATAAGCGTATTTCCAGAACATGTTTATAGAATTCAAGAAATATTTGATGAAGTATCAAGAACCAAACGAAAAGTTGTAATAATGGGAAAAAAATTACAAAATTTAGTTAATTATGCTAAAGATTTTAACTATTTACACTATGATGAAAATTTAATTGGAGATTTATCAAATATTAATGATAAAGATGTAGTTATTTTAATTTCTGACGATAAAGAAAAGTCTTTTGCATCTTTAGAAAAGATAATTAGTAGATATGATAAATATATTACCTTAAAAGAAGGAGATACTGTTTTTATTGCAGAACCAGTTTATCCAGGTAATGAAAAGAAAGTTGCTAAGATTATGGATGATCTTTCAAGACTCGATGTAGAAGTAGTAACTTTATCTTACAAAACTTATGCTCTTCATCATCCTTCAAGTGAAGATTTAATGCAAATGATAAATTTAATGAATCCAAAGTATTATTTTCCTATAAAAGGGGAATATAGGTATCAATACATGAATGCCTCAGTCGCAGAACAAGCTGGTATGGATAAAGATAGAATTTTACTAAAACAAAATGGAGATGTTATAACATTTATAGATGGAAAATTGGTAGAGAAGGAAGAATCTATAAGTGCAGATGAAACATTAATAGATGGTAACAGTTCTGATGATATAGGTAATTTAGTACTGAAAGATCGTGAACTTTTATCAAAAAATGGAATAGTAATAGTAAGTGCTACTATAGATAAAAAAACAAAAAAAATTATTGCAGATCCACAGATTTTAACTAGAGGATTTATCTATGTAAAAGATAATTTAGATATTGTTGAAAAAACAGAAGCAATATCTAAAGAAGTAATTGAAGAATGCATTAATGGAAAAAAAGTTGATTTCACAGGGATAAAACTAAAAATAAGAGAAAGACTAAGCGCTTATTTTAATGAAGAAACAGGATCTGTTCCAATGATAATTACTGTTATTTTAGAAATTTAAAAAAGTATTCTTATTTTCGAAATGAGAATGCTTTTTTAGTTATAGTAATCATTTATTTTCAAAATAACCTACTAATTCTTTTTAAGAATAAATATAATAAATTTTAATATAAATTAAGGTAAAAAGATAATTTCTTGCTAATTATATAGTAAGGAGGTATCTTTTAATATGAATTACTATAATGAAATAAAAAAAGAACTAGTAAATAATGAAATATATAAAAAAGCAAAAGATTATTCAAAAAATAGAAATGATTTAAGTACTTATTATAATGTTGGTAAATTATTAATAGAAGCTCAAGGTGGAAAAAAGCGTGCTAAATATGGGGATAATTTAATAAAAGAATATTCAAAAAAATTAACAAAAGAACTAGGAAAAAAATATAATTATCGTAATTTAATGAACATGAGAAAGTTCTATTTGCTTTTTAAAGATGAAAAAGTGAACGCATTGCGTTAACAATTAAGTTGGACACATTATAGAGAATTGCTAAAGTTAAATGATACAAATGAAATTAATTATTATATAGAAATATCAATAAAACAAAATTTATCTTATCGTGCTCTTCATAAAAAAATTCAAAATAAAGAATATCAAAGACTGGACAATAAGACAAAAGAAAAGTTAACTAGAAAAGAAGAAGACAAAATAGAGGACTTTATAAAAAATCCAATTTTAATAAGAAATAATTTAGGAATAGAAGAAGTATCAGAAAAAGTATTAAGACAATTAATACTGGAAGATTTAGACAATTTTATGTCTGAATTAGGAGAAGATTTTTGTTATATAAAAAACGAATATAAAATGAAACTAGGTAATACTTATAACTACATAGACTTACTACTTTTTAATATAAAATATAATTGTTATGTAGTTATAGAATTAAAAGTAACAGAACTAAAAAAAGAACATATTGGACAAATAAATATGTATATGAATTATATTGACAAAAACATAAAAAAACCAGAGCATAATCCTACAATAGGAATAATAATTTGTAAAAAAGATAACTATTTTGTAATAGAATATTCCAGTAATCCTCATATATTTAGAACTCTATATATTCTTAATTAAAGTCTTATATTAGCTAAAATACATAAAAAAAGTACTAACAAGAGTACTTTTTTAAGTGCCACTAATAATTTCATCGGGTAAAAGAGTATCATCAGTTGGAG
>JBJEYJ010000052.1:0-2698 GCA_051886655.1 Bacilli bacterium
TATATAAAAGACTAATAAAACAAATAATTGAAAAATAGCTATTTTTTAAAAATCGCTTTTATACCATTAGCAATGCTTTCTGCTATAGTTTGTTGATATTTATCTGTTATTAATAAACTACGCTCTTCACTATTTGACAAAAAACCACATTCTATTAAAACACCAGGCACCTTAAGACGCGAATACATATATGTATTATCTGGAATCTTTTTTATTTTACGCTTGCCATTTAAATCTTTATTTAATTGTTTTTGAATAGTATTAGCTATTCCAGCGTTTTCTTGATCATAAAAAACTTGAGGGCCTTTATACCTACTATCTAATAAATAATTTAAATGAATAGAAATATATAAATCTGTATTACTCTCATTGATTAAATATATTCTATTATCAAAGTCACTTTTTTTTCTGAAATAAGCATTAGGACTTGATAAATCATAATCATCATTTCTTGTTAAAATGACTTTAGCACCAAACTTTTCTAGTTGTTTTTTTATTTTTTTGCTAATATTTAAATTAATATCTTTTTCATATATATTTTGATAACTTGTACCGGGATCAATAGAACCATGTGCAACATACCTTTATACACGGGACATAATTAATAAATAATTGAAAGCACTTATATACATTATAAAAAGTGATCAAAAATGGTCACTTTTTTATATTGTAATTTCAAGCTACTAATTCATTATTACTATTAAAAAAGGTATAAAAATTATTAAAATATAAATGTTTATTATGAAATAAAAAAATAAGCAGGGTGTGTGATGTGAACCCTGTTTAGGAGACACAAATAAAAAAGCAGTATATTAAAAAGAGAAAATTATTTTTCTCTTTTTGTGTAAGTTTTTCTCTTTTTCTTAACTTTTGACTTTAATCTCGTTGTATTGTAAAATAATATCCAGTCTTCTACAAGTTGAATATATTCTTGTAAAGATGTAATATTATTGTTGTACAAAGTTTCTTTTTTTAGAAGAGCATGCCAGCTTTCTATAGGAGAATCATCTATCGGAGTTCCTTTTCTAGACATGGATATTTGAATTCCATTTGATTCACATATTGCTTTGTACTCATAAGATGTATATTGGAATCCTTGATCAGAATGTAGGATTAAACCATTTACATCTTTTTCTTTTGTGATTGCTTCATTTAAAGTATCTATAACTAACTTATTATCATTGTGTTTGGAAATTTTATATGAGACCACATGTCTATCATATAAATCTATAATCGTTGATAAATATGCTCTGGCCCCTTTAAATATCAAATATGTTACATCTGTATCCCAAACTTTATTAGGAGCATTTGTGTTGAAATTTCTTTTTAATAAATTAGGTTTGACATTATCTTCGATTCTTTCATTTTTATTCTTCTTTTTTGATTTTCTTATGTATTCAGCCATTAAATTATATTTTTTCATTATTCTTAAAACCTTCTTTCCATTCATAACTACACCATATTTTAGGAGTAGACCTTCAACAATCCTACGATATCCATATGTACCTTTAGAATCATCAAAAATTTCTTTAATTATTAAATAATCATAATAATCAGGATCTTCCTTGTTTCTATACTTATAATAAGTTTTAGGACTTATATTAAGTACGGCACACATGTTAGTAAGTTTATAATTATTTCTGTATAAATTTATAAATGTCACTTTCTCTCTCGTTGTGCCTTGAGGAAGGCCTGGTATTTTTTTAATATTTCATATCTTTCTTTCCAATCTTCTTTAGTTAAATTTGATTCTTTAGTTCTACCTCGCTTACGATAAATATCATTTTCTAGAGTACCTTGCTTTCTATCTTTTGAAATCCAATTCCAAATTGTTGCTGAACTAATATTGTAATGTTTTGCAACTTGATCTCTACCACCATATTTACCTGATTTGTATGCTTCAAGTACTTCATTTTTGAACTCTAACGAATATGAAGCGAATTTTTGTCCTTTTGAAGCCATAAAAAATACACCTCCTTTCGGAAGTGTATTATATCACTTTCTTTAAACTGCTTTTTTATTTGTGTCTACTCTAAGGGGTGCAGTTCATATCTTACTATGCTTTATTTTATAAATAGATATAGGGAAATTCCAAAAAACAATATACCAAGAACAAGTGTAAATCTGGTAATAAATAATTCTAATCCACGTTCTTTCATATTTTGAAATAATTCAGCATTTCCCCCAGTAATAATACTACCATTGTCTTGTGCTTTACCACTTTGTAATAAAACAATTGCAATTAATAATATAGATACTACTAGTAATATTGTTTCTAACATTTTTATTCACCTTCACTTTTCAAACTTTCTTCTAGTTCACTTTTAGACATTTTTGTATATCCTTTAATTCCTTTTTCTTTAGCTTTTTGTCTTAAAGATTTAAGATCATCGCCACTTGAATTAAGAAGAGTTAAATCAATTGATTTATTTTCAACAATAAAGTCAATTTGTTCTTTAGTTAAAGTTTCATATTTCATTAATGCTTCACTTAATAATTCAACTAAAGCTTTATTTTTACTAATTACAGTTTTAGCACTTTCATAACATTCATTAATAATTTTTCGGATTTCTTCATCTATTTCATGAGCTACTTTATCACTAAAATTCTTTTGCTTACCATAATCTCGACCAAGGAATACTCCTTCAGATTTTTCTTCGTATTGAATAGGTCCCAAATCACTCATACCATATTCCGT
>JBJEYJ010000053.1:0-2675 GCA_051886655.1 Bacilli bacterium
TATATCACTTAATAGCTTGATACGGTAGTCATTTGCTTAATATAAATACTTATGTTGATAAGCATGTTATCAACTATATTTGTATGTAGCAATTTATAACTAATAAAAGTTATTTAGAGATTGAATTTTATAAACCTCTGTCTATAATTTCAACCACTAACTTAGCTACCTCTATTAAGTAATTTAAATTTACCATATTTTTTTCGACAATGCAATACTTTTTTTAATTTTTTTAATGATTGACATCAATTTGACAATTTACTTTCTCCTGTTGTGTAATCTATTGTTATTCCGTCTTGCACATTATAGACATAAACATTAAACTTTATTCCTTTTCCATTGTCTTCGACTGATTGTGCTTCCATTTGAACTCCACTTGCTAGGAGGTTATCTCCTTCAAATATTGGAGTTACTCTATAAAGAACGTGGTTATTTGTTTCTTTTATGTAATTTGCAACTTTATTTTCAAATTCTAACATTCCTACTGTATTCATGTAACGAGTGCATGTTATTAAGTTTTTTTCGTTAGCATTTTCTCCAGTTAATTGATAGCCAATTAAATGACATCTATTATAAAGATATTTGCCTTCTACTATGTCATATTTTACTGTGTGCCAACCTGATGGTTTTATCATACCTATTTTTCCTCTTTCTTCTGTCGGCATAGTATCTTTGCTAATGTTTGCATAGGCAGTTCCACATCTGTTTAGGCTATCTAGATTGCTATATTTTTCGAATGATTTTTCACTAAAATCTGTTTCTTTGAAATTAGGATTATTGTCATTTATTATTACATATGGTTTGTTGTTATATTCTGGTATTTCTCCAATGTCATATGATTTTTCTGTTTCTTTAATACCTAGTATCGATGTTTTAATGTCGTCTAAAATTTCATTTGTTTCAGCTTTAGATATTCCTATCGCTAAAACTATGATTATTACTATTAAAGAACCTATTATTTTTTTTAAGTTTTGTTTTTGTCTTTTTTTCATATTTCCTCCATTACTTTCCTTTTTTATTATAACACGTATAATACTGATTAGTAAATTGACGAAGTTGAAATACTTATCATTTACTATATAATATTATCTATTCATTTTATAAAATGAATAGATAATTTGCGATTGAGTTTAGGCAAATTATAACAAGGGTTTTAGATCCACTTTTTTGACGGCCTAGCTCTTTCTTTTTATTTTTCTAGTTTAAGAATGTGAGGAGTTACATTTGTATTGTCCTATATAACAAGCGTGATGAGAAAATATGAAGGAAAAAGAGTCCAATCGCACGAAAGGAAGGATGTATTATGCAAACTGTTTTAGCTATAGATGAAGCTAAAGGTAAAAGTATGGTTTCTTTAATAACTGATTGTGGTGAAGTATTAATTGAACCTTATGAAATTAATCATTCAAAAGTTGATTTTGATAATCTTAATCAAAAAATATCTAATTTAAAATTAGATAATATGTCTGTAATAATGGAATCAACAGGTATTTATCATAGACCTGTTGAAAGATACTTTTTAGAAAATAATTATAAAGTTTATACTATCAATGCCTTATATTCTAAAATGTATAAAAGAAATTTAGAAAAACAAAAACTGATAAATTAGATTGTATTTCGCTATCCGAATTATTCTTTACAACTGATTTTAAACAGTATATAAAACCCGATGAATTATATTTAAATATGAATGCTTTATCTAGACAATATTTTGCTTTGTCTGAACTGAATTCTAATCTAAAAAACAGATATAAAAATTTACTGTATCTTTGTTTTCCAGAATATGAATTGATATTTAAAAACAAAGCTATTTATAGTGATATTGCTCTTAAATTTATTAGTAAATATCCACATGCTGAGATAATTGCTAATACTAGAATTGATTGTCTTCAAAACTTTTTTAAACGAAATAATTTTAGATATTGGAAATCTAAAACAATAAAGATTAAAGATTTAGCTAAAAAATCATATCCTTCGGTTTCAAAGAATGATGAAATTGTTTCTAATTTATCAAGTATTTCAAAATTAATATATAATTATGAAAGGGAAATAGATGAATTAAAAAATAAATTGATTAATTATGCTAAACAATCTAATTATTTCAATAAAATTAATTCGATATTCGGTCTTGGCGATTTAACAGCTGCTTTAATTATTGCAGAACTTGGAGATATTAACAGATTTAATAATATTAAAGAATTAACTGCTTATTGTGGACTTGATCCTTCTATTAAGCAGTCAGGAAAAACAATAAATTTTCATGGACCGATTTCAAAGTCTGGCAATAAATATATGAGAAAAATTTTATTTACTAGTATTTTAAATATTATTAGATTATCTTCTTCATGTCAACAAGAGAATGATATTGAAATTTATTATAGAAAAAAACGTAATGAAGGTAAACATCATTACGCTGCTACAATTGCTTGTACTACAAAGTTACTACGACAAATTTTAGCTTTGTATAAGCAATTAGAAATTCAGTAGTTTCCACATAACTACTCTTATATTATACACTAATAAAGCACATTATTCACTATTTAAAAAAATAGTAAATTTCGTGTCTTTTCAGTGTGTATTAATATAACATAAAATTTTACTGTTGACAAATCTTAGAATGCAAGAAAAGTGAAAAAATAATATAATTATTTTTTCCTTAAGAATTCCAATGGAAT
>JBJEYJ010000054.1:0-2648 GCA_051886655.1 Bacilli bacterium
AAGTCTCTGATGGATCTCCATCTGTTCCTATACTATCTGTACATGTTATTTCTCCGGTTGTATCTGTTCCTTCTTCAAATGTTATTTCTATTTCTTGAGGTTCACTTGTTACTGTCCCATCTGCATTATAATTCCATACTTTATACTTATATCTTGGAACCCATACTTGCATTGTCAAAATATCATCCATAGGTATTGTTGTTCCAGGATTTGCATTTATATATGTACTTCTGTTAGTACTTGATACTGTTACACTATTAGCCCACATTTTATCATCATAATTATACCATTGATACCTAAAATTTTGATTTGTACTATCAGCTTTTTTCCATACTTCTGCTGTTTCATCATAGTATACTGGTATCATATTACTTGTTGGAACTGGTGCATTTGCCCCACTTGTATCCAAATTTGTTCCTTGTTCATAAGAAAGTCCTAAATTCCCACTATAAACAACATTTAATATTCCTTTTGAATTATAGTCATTTGGTGTATCATAATCAAGCCATACTTTTAGTTTATATGTATTAGTTGATTTAGCAGCCAAATTTCCTGCATCTAAAACATAACTATTATCTTTGTTTGAAGTTTTATAATCAAGAACTTTATAGTCTTTACCATTTTCTTTTAAAGCTACTTTTATATATTCATTAGGAATACATTTATCTGCTTTAACAGTTGCCCCTCCTACTGTATAGCTTTTTCCTTGGGTACAAGTATTATCTAATGTTACTTTAAATTGTGCAGGAATACTACCAGTATTTTCTATAGAAAATGTATATTCAGAAGAATTAGCAAGACCATCACTATCTTTTTGAGGTAAAGCATTATTAAGTGTAATTGCATTGCTTTCATTTTTTATAATCATAGCAAGTGTTCCTGCACTTATAGTTGTGCTATTAGCAGTCTTACTTACATATGTAAGATAAGCATAACTAGATCCTACTAAGGTAGAAAACGCTAATAAAAGTCCTGTTGCTACTACAACAAACTTTTTTGGATCTTTTTTATATTTTATTTTTAAATCATCAAATTTATTTACAAATTTTTTTCTAAATAATCCTTTTCCTCTTTTACTTTTTACTACATCTATTTCAATACTTTCTTCTAGTGCTGGATTAGTTTTATTATTTAAAATATCTTCTTCAATAGAATTACTTTTTTTCTTTTTCACGTTCTCACCTCTTAACTAAAGTATGATACACTTATTCTTTTTTAGTATATCATACTTTTATTTTTTGGTAAACTGATATTTAAGTTTTATTTTATTTTCTTTTTGTAAAGATAGTACTTCCAAGTAAAATTATAATAATTATTATTAATCCTCCGATTATATAGTTTAAATTATTAGAAGTATTACTATTATCATTTACAACTGCTAAAGCGGAAGCACTTTTATTTATAATTGCAGAAAAATATATTTTTGATAATAATTGCACCACGCTTATACCTCCTTAATTTGTAATTAAATATCCAAGTTGCATTATACAAATAAATATATTAAATAACATTCTAGAAGAAATTGTATAAATTATATTATTTGTTTTAACATATATTATCCCCGCAAAAATACTATTTAAAAATGTTTGAATTGCAAGAATAAATTCATTTATATTCGGATTTAGTAATGTTACTTGAAAATACCATGATAATAAAGATGTAACAATAACAAATAAAACACTATTTTTTAAAGCTGATCTTAAACTCTTTCTAAAAACTAACTCTTCTACTATAGGATAAAATACTATTGTTAAAAAACACACAAATAATGTCCCAAATGGAACAATATTAAATACTTTAGCTATTGCATCACTTGAAGAATCCTGAACAAAGTTTATCCCTGCTATACTAGTTATTACAGATATTAAAATATTACTTAATATCATAATACCTAAAAATCCTAAGAAATAAAGAAAAATTCTAGATATTTTTTTCTTCCTAGTATGTTTTAATTCATTTAAATTTAAAACTAAGTCTTTTTTAAAAATAAGTACTACTATTATTAAAAATATTAAGTGCATTATAAAGTTATTTACAGTGGGAGTAATTGAACTAAATTTTAGAATCCAAACAATATATAAAATCCATATTATTATAACAGAAATTATTTTATTACTATTTTTATTTTTTTTATTAGCCATTCGTTCCACCTTACCCTTACAATATCATTATAAAAATAAGTAAAATTAATTTCAAGTTCAAAATAAAAATAGTGTAACAGTTTACACTATTTTTATTAAAATATTATTTTTTACCACCATCTAAACCATTTCCACATAGTTTAATCCCTCCTTTCTTATATACAAGATATCATACTGCTTCTATTTAATTATATAAAAATATAATACTTTTTACAATACATTTGTATAATCATTTTTTTAATTTTTCTATTTCTTCTATAGATAACCCTATACATTCAGAAATAATACTTGTATCAATACCTTTATTTAGCATGTTCTTTGCATGTTCTTTAGCAACATCTTTTGTTTTTTCTTCTGCCATATCTTCAGCCATATCTTTGGCCATATCTTTGGCCATATCTTTGGCCATATCTTTTGCCATATCTTTTGCCATATCTTTTGCCATTAGTTCAGCTTCTACTATATTTTCTAATTCACTTTTTGTATATTTTTCATATAAATCTTCAT
>JBJEYJ010000055.1:0-2623 GCA_051886655.1 Bacilli bacterium
AATAGCACCTCAAAAGAGATGCTATTTTATTATTGAACAAAAAACTTTTAAATTCAACAATAATTATTCTGATTCTTTTAACATATTAGTAATTAAAATACCATATCCTTTATGTGGATCATCTACTACTACGTGAGTTACAGCACCTACTAATTTACCATTTTGTACAATAGGGGAGCCACTCATTCCTTGGACAATACCATTTCCTTTATTAAGAAGCGTTTTATCTGTTACTTCAAATAAAATATTTTTTGTTTTATGATTCTTGTTAACGTTTAAAATATTAATTTCAAAATCCTGTTTGTTTTGTCCTGATATCACTGTTTTAATAAAAGCTTTTCCTTCTTCTACATCATTTGAAATTTTAATTAAATCTCTTTCATTATAATTTTTAGAATAATTTCCATAGATACCTGTCACATCATTTTTATCTATATTGCCGTATACTTTATCTTCGTTATATATAGCATTTTTTTCTCCAACTGAGCCACGATTTGCTTTCTCTATACCAGTAACATTAGATTCAAAAATTTTCCCATCTTTTATTTCAAACTTTGTGCCTGTTGTTTGCTCCAAAATTTCATGTCCAAGAGCTCCAAATCTTTTAGTAGTAGGATCAATAAATGTAAGAGTACCAATTCCTACAATACTATCTTTTACATAAAGTCCAGTTTTATAAATTTTCCCATCCTTTACCAAATTCAAAGTTGTATTTTTGATAATATTTCCATGTTTATACGTAATTTTTAAAGTTTTACTATTATTAAAATGTTTTGATAGATTAGTTATCCCTTGAATAACAGTATCATCTACCTTTAATATAGTATCCCCAATCTTTAATCCTGCCTCTCTGCCAGGAGATGTTCCTTTAACATCGTAAAATCCTACGACTAAAACACCACTAGAATTAACTTCAATCCCAACATTTTCTCCACCTAAAATTACTTTTTCTGAATAAGCATAAACAGAAATTGGCATAATAAAAGTAGTTAAAAAAAGAATCAGTAATAGTTTGTTTTTAAAATTTTTAAAAATCATTTTATCAACTCCTTAAACAAACTACATTATTATTATTAACAAGATAGCCTATTTTATAGAGCTAATATTTACCAATCTACTTAAGTAAAGTTAAAACTTTTTTAAAACTTACACTAGTACTTATCCTATCTTTTATTATCATTTCCATAGGCTTTAAAAGTAAAATTATTATTAATAAAAAGATTATTAAATACTTAAAAAAATTAGAATTTGTTATTTTAAAAGTCAAAAAACTAATAAACTTATTAAAATATTTATTTACTATATCACTGCCAAAAATAAACATAGTTAAAAAAGTAGCAATCAAAGAATAAAACACATATCTATTATCATATGTTTGATAAGTAAAGAACTTTTGAAAAATCAATGTAATAGGTCTATGAATCAAATAAATAAGCAAACAATTTTTTCCCCATTTTGTAATAAAAGTAAGCTTTTTATTAGGTAAAGAAAAATATATTAAGAAGATAGAAATGAATGCAATTACTAAAAGAAAAATTCTAATAAAAACTTCTGAAAAATCTTTATAACGATAATAAAGCAAATATCTACAGCTAAAATTAAATTTATAAGAAATAAGCAAAAGAATAGTAAAAAATAAACTTGTTACAAAAGAAATAATTAATAATCTAAGATTAGAATTTTTTAATATTTTTTGTTTTAAATTCTTAAAGTCGTATTTATATCCTAAAACAAAGAAAGGAAAAAAAGCAATAGTTCTAACTAAAGACAAACTATTCCCAACCTCAGACCAAAATCCAATAAGCAAAGAAAAAGCAATACTAATTGGAAGTAATCCTTTTATCTTAGACAAAGGTCTAATAATTAGCCTCCAAAAAATAACCGAGATTAAATACCAATAAGAATAATAAGGAACCAATAAATTAAAACTATTACCATTTAAAACTTTATCAAATATCATCAAAAAAGTATTAAAAATAAAATATATAATCAAGAGTTTAATATAAGTTTTTTTCTTAAAAACATTTTCACTTTTACTGAGATAACCTGTAGTAAAAATAAAAGCTGGCATATGAAACAAATAAATAAAAGTAGTTATCGTAGTAGCAAAACTTTTATCAATATGAAGAAAATAAGCAAAAAGAAAATGCCCTAGAACTACTAAGGTTATAAGTATACCTTTAAAATTATCCCAAAACATACTTCTTGTCTTACTCATTATTATCTCCCCTGAATATTGTACTTATATACTGATTATAACATACTATCAAGAAAATCCGCAACCAATTAGATTAATAAAAAAGAATTAATCATTTTTTTCACAAAAATTTCATGTTTTCTACTTATTATTTCCACATCAGTTTACTAAAATAACAGATGAAAGAGGTTATTAAAATTAGTTTTCACTTTTATTTTTATACATAAGAAAGTATCTCAATCCATAAATAAAAGAGCAGCTTTCTAAAAATTATAAAAAGCATTTATTATGTTAATAATAAAATTTTAGTTATTAAAACCTTAACCAAAAATAAACCAAATCCATATCAAATATATTTACTTTACCTCTTTCATTTAAAAAAATATAAAAGACTTAGGTCTTTTTTTCAATATATGTTATAATTTA
>JBJEYJ010000056.1:0-11479 GCA_051886655.1 Bacilli bacterium
AAAAAAATACAGGTTTTATTAACCTGCATAAAAGAAGTTCATAAATATTAAGAATGCAAATAACATGATGGTTATTATTATTCCATTTATTCTATCACTTTTACCTGTGTTTGAGTAGAATCCTACTGCCATAGCAGTTGTTATTCCTCCGATTAATCCTCCGATATGGGCAAAATTATCTACTCCAGTCATCATAAATCCGAATGCTAAGTTGATTATTATTACTGGTACTATTTCTCTTATTAGGGTGTTACCTAGATATACTCTGTTGTTGTATCCAAAGTATAGAAGCGCTCCAAGTATTCCAAATATTGCACCACTTGCTCCGACTGAAACTGCTCCTTGGTTTAAGAGAATTGATAGTAAACTTCCAGATATTCCACTTAAAATATATATTACTAAGAATTTTCCTTTACCAAAAAACCCTTCTGCTTGGGCTCCTAATAAGTAAAGAGCATACATATTAAATAAAATATGGAATAGATTAGCATGTATGAACATTGAGGTAAATAATCTATAATACTGTCCTTCTGTTACTAAAGGTCCATAATTAGCAAATAAGTTAATAAAATCATCACTTAAATTGAATATCATTCCTAATAGAAAAATTATCACATTTATAGCAATTAATCCATAAGTAATTATTGGTTTTTTAGGTTTAAAAAGTTCTTCTACTCTTTGAGCTTCTTCCATATTCTTTTTATTTATATCATCTGTTATTTTCAAAAACAAATTCATTCCTTTCTCTGTAAACTTAAGCTTTTTATCTATATCTGGAAAACATTTATATAGAAAATCATATTTTTTTACATCTTTTTCATTTTTAATTGAAACAAAGTCTATATCTTTTTCTTCTTTTAAGTTTACGTTGTCTCCAAGATCTACAAAAATACTTAAAACGGGCATAGTTAGGTTTAATGTTTTTCTTTTTATATTTTTAACTATTTTTCTTGTTTTAAATGTATCAAAATCAAGTTGTTCGTTGTTGTGAATATAACCAGAAACTATTCTTACTATTTTATACTCACTGTTCATATTTTCCAGCCATATTTCATTTTTTGCGCCATGCAAAACTACTGGATTATAATTTTGATTTGTTATAAAGTAATGAAGTAATTTCATCGTTATAACATCTTTTTTATCAAATTCTTCCATTTTTTCACCTTCTTTTGCTACAAATAATACTTTTTTAAGAAAAAGAACTATTTCTAGTTCTTACCCTATTTCAACTATTTTTACTTCGTAATTTCCATTTGGACTTTCTACCGAAACAACGTCTCCGACTTTATGTCCCATTAGAGCTTTGGCAATTGGTGATTCATTAGAAATTTTACTTTCAAATGGATCTGCTTCTTGACTACCAACTATTTTATATTCATCAAGATCATCTTCATCATCAACATATGATATTTTTACTGTGTTACCAAGCCCTACTGAATCAGTAGATACTTCTTCAATTATTTCAACATTTTCTATAATTGCTTCTAATTTTTTGATTCTTGCTTCTATTTCTGCTTGTTCATTTCTAGCAGCGTCATAATCAGCATTTTCAGAAAGATCTCCTAGAGCTCTTGCTTCTTTTATAGCAATTATATTTTCTGGTCTTTTTTCTGTTATTAAATAATTTAATTCTTCTTTTATTTCATCATATCCTTCTTGAGTTAAAAATACTTTCTTTCTCTCAGACATGTTTATCACCTCACAAATTTAAACTAACTAAAAGGATACTATTTTTTTTGCTTTTTGTCAAGTTTTTTTACTTAAAATTAACTCTCATCATTGAATTAATAGGAATTTGTTTTTCTGACTTTATTTTGATTTTTTGTTTAGGGTGTCTTGCACAAGTAAGTTTATTCATTTCTTCATCATATATTTCTTTTATTTCTAAATTGTATTCTTCATTACTAGGAGTAAATATTGTTACTTTGTCTCCTGGTTTAAAATAGTTTCTTTGTTCTAAAATTAAAGTTTTATTTTTTTGATCGTATCCTGTTACTAATGCTAGAAAATCTTGATTTGACACTTCTTCTCTTTCTGCATAATATTGATCATTTTCACTTACATAGCCTTTAAAATACTGAGAAGTTGATTCTCTATTTGCTACTCTATTTAAAATTTTACTTGTTTTTTCTAGAAGACTATCACTAAAGCTATTATTATAATATGCATCTATTAGTTTTCGATAACAATTAATAACTGTTGCTACGTAGTAACTGCTTCTCATTCTTCCTTCTATTTTTAAAGATTTTACTCCTATTTCTATAAGTTCTGGGATATGTTTACTTAAGTTTAAATCTTTTGTGGCAATGGAATAATTTGTTTCTCTTTTTTCATCTAAATCAAATACAAATCTACATACTTGGGCACATCCTCCACGATTTGAATCTCTGTTTGTAAAATAATTTGATAAAACACATCTTCCTGAATAACAAGTACACATTGCACCATGTAAGAATACTTCTATTTCAGCGTTTGTTTCTTTGATTATTTCTTTTATATCTTCTTTTGGTACTTCTCTTGCTAAAACTACTCTTTCTACTCCATGATTTAACCAATATTTGACGCTTTCTTTATTGGTAGTGGAATTTTGTGTGCTTACATGAACTTTTAAGTTGATGTTTTCTTCTTTTATTAAGTCTATTATAAGAGGATCACTTACTATAACAGCATCTACTTTGAAGTCTGCAAGTGTCTTTAAATAAGTTTTAAGTCCTTCAATGTTTTCATTATGAAATATAATATTTACTGTTACATAAAGTTTTTTATTTAATTTGTGGGCGTATTTTACTGCTTCTTCTATTTCTTCTAGAGAAAAATTGTTAGCGTTTGCCCTTAAACTGTAATTTTGTCCTCCAATGTAACAAGCATCTGCTCCATAAAGATATGCTATTTTTAATTTTTCTAAATCCCCCGCGGGCGCTAATAACTCTATCATTTTCTTTTCACCTTATATATTGTTTTTTTATCTAAAAATAATGTGCTTGTATTTGAAAGTAATTTTTTTATTTCGTTTTCTTTTTCAAGTAACTGTTTATCTGTAAAGTCTTTTTTTACTGTTTCTTCATAGATATCTGCTACTTCCTTAAAGATATTTTCATCTATTAGATTATCATCTAAAATTATGTATTTGATATTTGATTTTTTTAATCTATTTATGTATTTAATACCATTTAAAATATCTTTTGTGTAAAACTTAGTACCTATTTTGCTTTCTATAACTGGATATTTTTCATCTTTTTGCATCATGTAATTTATTTGGCTTTTATTTTCTAATCCTAAATACTTAAAATAATTTGTTATTAAATTTCTTTTAGAAATGGCCATTAATCGATAACCAAAAATATTTAAGAAAAGATCTAGATTAGTATTTTTTGATATTTCTTCTATTTCTTCTATTGTTATTTCTGAAGATATAACAGCTCCTTTTACACCTTCTTTTTGATAAAAATTACATGTTTTGTAATTTGTTGCTAGAAAATTTTGATTCCAGATAAGAGGTGTTTTTATATTATATTTTTTAGCTAAGTTTAGAACTGCTAAATCATAAAATAAAATGCCTTTTATATTAAAATTGTCTATTATTTTTAAATTATTTTCTAATGATTCTAAATCACTATCAAATATATTTTTATCTATTGCTAGGAATACTTCTTTGTCTTTTAAGTTTTTTATCTCTTCTAAAGTTATTTCATTTTCATATGTTGATAAGCCTTTTAAACCAAAAAGGAAGCTTTTAGCATTCCTATAGTTTGTTTTTGTTTTATATATTATTTTCATTTTATCACAGCCTTCTTTCAGTAACAGATATTCCATCTCCTAGTTCGTAGAATTTTGTTTTATATTTTATGTTGTTTTCTAGAAATTCAATATAGGATCTTATTTTTTTTACTAATCCTCTGATGTTTCTACTTGATATTTCTTTTAAGTCTTTTTGTACGTAACCATGGAAACTTAAATTATCTGTAATGATTGAACCATTTATTTCTAAATTGTTTTCAAAGTGTGAGAAAAAGTCTAAGTTTTTACTTTTAGCAGCATCTATTATAATAAGGTCAAATTTTTCTTTTAGTTTTACTTCTAAAGCATCATTAAATATTAAAGTAATTCTATCTTCAAGTCCCATTTTTTTGACGTTTTTTAAAGCTTTTATGTATCTGTCTTTATCTTTTTCTATAGTTACTACTGTGACATTTGGTGAAGATAGTGCCATCATGATTGCTGAGTACCCTACTGCGGTCCCTACTTCTAGGATTTTTTTTATGTTTTTTTTCTCTATGTAATCTGTTATAAAATCCATTGTTTCATCTTGCATGATAGGTATATTTTCTTCTAAAGCTTCTCTTTTTATTTCTCTAATATTACTATAAACATTATTTACGTTTTTTACCATTCAAACCACAATCCCTTGTCTTTTAAGTCTATGATTACTTTATTATGTGTTTCGTAATCCTTTGTTAAGTATACTTCCCCATTTTTATCCGCTACAAAATAATAATAGTCGTGTTTATTTGGATTCAATGCTGATGTTATTGAACTAAGTGAACTATTACATATTGGCCCAACTGGAAGTTTTCCTTCCATACCAGATGCTCTGGTGTTATATCCATTATAGGTGTCAATTTCACTTTGAGTAAGATCACTAGTCATTTCTTTCTTTGCACCATAGTAAGTAGTTACATCACTACCTAAACTCATTTTTGCACTAAGTCTATTATAGAATACTCCAGCAATATCTTTTCTAGATTTTTCATCTATTCCTTCTAGTTCTATTATTGAAGCCATTGTTAATATTTGATTAACAGAGTATTTACTTTTTTCTATGTCTTTTTGATATTTACTAAGTTTTTTGTCCATATGTTCTATCATCGCATTAAATATTTCTTCTACTGAAACTTTTTTAGAAGAAAAGTTATAAGAGTCAGGAAATAAATATCCTTCTAGTGAGTAGTAAATCTCTTTATTTTTAACATCATTTGTTATGAACCAATATTTTTTAATAAGTTCATTTACATATACTTCATCATTGGCAAGATTTAATACATCTTCATAAGAATTATCTGTTTCTTTAGCAATTACTTTTGCGATTTGTCTTATGTTAAGTCCTTCTTTGAAAGTTATTGTAATTTCATCTTTGGTTTTTCCACCTTTTTTCAATGTAGATACAATTTCTCTAAGTGTCATATTTGGATTTAAAGTATATTTTGCAGCATATATTTCTTTTGAGTTTTTAAGTACTACATATGCAAGAAAGACTTTTTCATTTTTTATAAGTCCTTGTTTTTTGAGATTACTTCCTATTGTTGTTAGTGAATCACCACTTGAAACAATAAATTCTACGTCTTTGCTATTTTTAGATACTGGGCTAGCACAATAAACAAGTAGACATATTATGGATATGTTTATCACTAAAAAAATAGTTAAAATAATATTTCTTTTTTTATACTTATTCTTGTCCTTCTCCATTATCATTTCCTTTTATTTCTTCTTGAAGAACTCTAAGGGCTGTTTCAATTACTTTCCATTCTTTTTCAGTAGTTATTGATTCAAGCTTCATATAATTTCCATCTCCGGTTACTATTGAACCATAAGCTTTTAGGTTGCCATTTTCATCTGTTTCATTATCTGTATATGCTAAGTAATGTTTTCCTGTTTCATCAGAATCAAATTCTAAAAGCTTATAAAAAACTTTTTCTTCTCCTTTTTCGTTAAATCCTATAAACATGTCATCTCTTAATTCTTGCTCATTATTCTTTAATTTTTCATCAATCATTTTCTTTTCTTCTTCACTCATATTATTATTCCTTTCTATCTAAATATGCTTGTAGTATTACTACCGCAGATACTCCATCAATTACTTTTTTTCTTTTTTTTCTTGATAAATCTGCATCTATTAAAACAGTTTCTGCTATACGCGTTGATAATCTTTCATCTTGTAATATAACTTTTTTATTTGATTTTTGTTCTAGTTTTTGTTTAAACTCAAGTGTTTCCTCTACTCTAAAACCTTTGGAATTATCCATATTTTTAGGTAATCCTAGAACTAATGCATCTATTTTTTCTTTTTCTATAATACTCAAAATTTCCTCTATTAGTTTGTCTTCGTTTTCATATCTTAAACTTTTATAAAACGATGCAATTAATCCTGTTCTATCTGAAATTGCAAGTCCTAAAGTCTTTTTTCCTAAATCTAGTCCTAAATATTTCATTTTACATCCTTTAAATAATATTTAAGAAGTGCCTCAATGATTTTTTCTCTTTCAAGTCTGCCAATTTTTTTTCTAGAATCTTTATAACTTGATATATATCCTAAATCTCCACTCATTAGATAACCCACAATTTGGTTAATTCCATTGTATCCTTTTTCATTTAAAGCATTATTAACATGAGATAATGTTTCTGTAATCATATAGTTTTCTAGTTCATCTACTTTAAATACCATTGTATTGTCCAAAATATCACCTCTTTTTTCATTAATAATTGTATCATTATTGAGCACAATTGGCAAGAAGAATAAGTTTAATGTTTTTTTATTATTTTTGGTATAAATATTAAAAAACCTACACTTTCTATGTAGATTTTAAACCTTTTTATAAAACTCTTGTTCTTCCTTTTTCTTCCTTATAATTTGGAAAAGTTCCTTCATAGTAAGCTCCTACTAAAAACTTGCCTTGTAAAGTTGGTTCATAATAATCTTGAGTTTTTCTTGCAGAATATAATTTACTATTTTCATATGTATTTTTTTCACTTATAGTTATATTTTCAGGATCTATTCCTTCTTTCACTAACATATTATAAATGGCTTTTTCTTGGTTAACCTTGTATGTTAATAAATCTTGTATAATGAATTTTGTATTGTTTGTATTATATATTTTGTGTTTATGTACACAATCTTTCCAAACTTTTGGATTTTGTTTTATTGTTTTTGGTTTTAGATAATATTTATTATTTTTTTCTTTTAAATTAGAGCTAATATATACTTTTAGATTTTTAATATTTGAGTTTGCTTCTTGTTTAAGAGATTTTATCATATGAATCGGAACTTTTTTACTTATCTTATCTAAATTACAATGGGCAAGTGCACTTATTTGATTTTCTTTATCTTCAATTATTACAACAGGATCATCTGAGACTGGATATCCTATTACGATACCTGGATTATCGCTTTTTAGAAGCACAATATCTTTTGGTTTCTTTACATATATTAAATCTTCTTTTTCGGAATAGATTTTTTCATCTGCTATGAAATAACTTCCTGTTTCTTTGCAAAGTTTGTCATTTGGAACAATAATTTTACTTCCATCAAAACCATATTTTTTACACATAGTAATTCTATTTTTTAAAAATTCCTTTTTTAAACGTTTGATTTCTCTTGCTTTTTCTTCATAGTTTTTTTTCTTGAATTCATTATTATAATCAATAAAAAAACTTTTAAAATCCATAGGTCTATCATATAGAGTTGTTTCAAATATTTTTAGATTTGATATTTTATTCATCTTTTTGCCCCCTTTATTAATTATTTTATTTTTTATTGTATTTTTAATGAAGTATTTATTTTTTTCTAATTCTTGTTTTTGTTTTTTTGTTTTCATTTTTATTTATTGCTACTACTTTTTTAGTATTTAAAGTTTTTTCAAAATCTTCGTATTTAATAATTTTTTCTGGACTTATTTCTGATAATGCTGTAGAACAATAAAAAATTGTACTATGGTCACATATATACCCTATAACATAGGTTACATCTTTATATTTTAAATAATAACTTTTGGTTGCAATAAAATCTCCTACTACCATATCTGGATTTATGTTATTTTCCTCTGCATAGATTTCAATTTCTCTGAAAAATTTTTCTAATTTAGCTACATTTTCTATAGTTATTTTACTAACTCCTTCATTATTATACTTATATAGATCGCTACTGAAGTTTGAGTTTTTTTCACAAAACCATTCTACCCATTCCATATATAGTTTATCTATAGCGCTTTGTTGTTCTTGTTTGGTTTCCATAGATTTCCCCCTTGAATATATTTTTAACATTTAATAAAAAATATGCTATATATTATGACATATTTTTTAGTTTTTGTAAATTATTGTTTAAGCATTAAAAAAAATCCTTAACTGGATTATCTTTTTTTATTGGTGACCTGTACGGGATTTGAACCCGTGAATGCTGCCGTGAAAGGGCAGTGTGTTCAACCGCTTCACCAACAGGCCAATAAAAAATGGCGCCTCAACTAGGACTCGAACCTAGGACCCCTTGATTAACAGTCAAGTGCTCTAACCGACTGAGCTATTGAGGCATAAATGGTGGGCCTGAATGGACTTGAACCATCGACCTCACGCTTATCAGGCGTGCGCTCTAACCAACTGAGCTACAAGCCCATTCATTTGCTCACTTTTTTTCTCATCAAGCAATATAAATATTACTATATATTTTTGATTTTGGCAAGAGATTTTTTAATTTTTTTACTTTTTTTTAATTTATAGTTATAAATTATTCAAATTTTGCCCCAGAATTTGCATTTATTTGAAGATCTTTTGCTATTTTTCCTTCTTTGTATAGAAAATATCCTGCGGTTGCTACCATAGTTGCATTATCCGTACAATATTTAAAGTTTGGATAAGAAAATTTAAAATCATTTTCTTTAGCTAACTCTTCAAATTTTTCTCTTATTCCTTTGTTTGCTGCTACTCCTCCGGCTAATATTAGATTTTTTATTTTGTATTTTTTCATGGCTCTTATTGTTTTTGTTGTTAAAGTTTCAATTACTACGTTTTGAAATGAACATGCTAAATCCTCTTTATTTAATTTGATGTTTTTTTGATTTAAATTATGAACTAAATTTATTACAGCACTTTTTAGACCACTAAAGCTAAAATTAAAACTATCGTCGTTTAAAGGAATTGGAAGATTGTATGATGGTTTTCCAAGATGTGCTAATTTATCTATTTCAGGTCCTCCTGGATAAGAAACATTTATTACTCTTCCTACTTTGTCATAGCACTCTCCTACTGCATCATCTAGAGTTTGACCAACTACTTCGTAATCAAAGTGATTTTTCATGTATAAAAGATTAGTGTGTCCTCCACTTATGATAAGAGCCATTAATGGAAATTCCATTTTATTTTCTATGTTGTTAGCGTAGATATGACTTCTAATGTGATGAACAGGTACTAAAGGTTTATTGTAAATATAAGATAGTGTTTTTGCAGATTCTAGTCCTACAAGTAATGATCCTACAAGGCCTGGTCCATGTGTTACTGCTATGGCGGAAATATCATCCATAGTTAGTTTAGAGTCTTTTAGACATTTATCTATTACAAAAACAATATCTTTTATATGGTTACGACTAGCAATTTCTGGTACTACTCCTCCGTATAAAGTATGAATATCTATTTGACTTAAAACAACAGTATTTATCTCTTCATTTCCATTTTTTACAATTGAACAAGATGTCTCATCACAACTAGTTTCTATTCCTAATATATATGTATTTTCCATAATTCCACCTCTTTTAATGTGTTTTTCGTTCCATTAAAATTCCATCTATCCCATTATAATATCCTTTACGAATCGCTTTTTTTTCGAATCCAAAATTTTTATATAGTTTTATAGCTATAGTATTTTTTATATTTACTTCTAGAGTTATATCTTTATTTTCTTTAATTAATTCTTTTAGTAGTTTTGTTGCTATTTTTTTATTTCTATATTTTTCTTCTACTTCGATATTGTTTATTTCTATCCTGTCATAGATTATGCTGTAATATAGGTATCCTATTACTATATTATCTTTTATATAACATAAAAAATTAGCAAATGGGTTACTATTTAATTCTTTTAATACTTCTTCTTTTTTTATTAGTACGCTATTAAATGAGTCAAAGTTATTAATGTTAAATTTTACAATCATTCAATTTTTCCTCTGCTTCAGTTTTTTTTAAGTAAGTAGGGATAAAAGTCATAGGATCTTCTTCTTTTTTAAACTTACTTGTTATTATTTTTTCAAAATTTGGTTTGAATTTGGATGTTTCAAATTCAAAGATATCATTTGATATAAAAGCTTTGTCTTCTTTGTAACTATTTACTATCTTTTTTAATTCTTCTAATGATATGTGTCTTTCACTTAATAAAATGTTGTTATCTTTGTCATAAATAGCACCATATACAAAACCTCTTCTTGCATCAATGATTGGTACTTTAATACTTGTATTTAAAGATAAGGCCATTACTTCAAGAGTTGATATGCTATAGAGTTTTTTGTTTAAAAAATAAGCCATTGTTTTAGCAATTGTTGCTCCTACTCTAAGTCCTGTGAAAGAGCCTGGTCCTCTAACACAAATTATTTCTTCTATGTCTTTTGGAGTTAAGTTTTCTGATTTTAGAATTGTTTCTATTAGATAAAGAGTTTCTTTTGATAAATCTCTGTCTAATTTTTTATGAATACTTGTTAAAATATTATTATCTTTATAAAGACATAAACTTAAGTAATTTGATGAAGTATTTAAAAAAAGACTTATCATAATACTGCCTCACATAAGTCTTCATATTTTTTACCAAAAGGTTTTATAATTAATAATCTTTTGTTTTCTCCGATTATTTTGAAAGATATTTCAAGTCTTTCGCTAGGTAATTCATCTTTAATTAGATCAGACCATTCTATTATAGATACACCTTTTTTAACAAAATACTCCCCAAAATCTATTTGAACATTTGCTTCATCTATTCTATAAACATCCATATGAAAAAGAGGCATTTCACCACTATAATATTCTTTTACAATATTAAAAGTTGGTGAAGTAATTGTGTCAGTAATTCCTAAGGCATTTGCAAAACCTTTTGTAAAAACTGTTTTTCCACTTCCTAAATCTCCTTTTAAACATATTACCATATTTGGAAATTTTTCACTTTCTAAATTTTCTGCTATTTCAACTGTTTCTCGCTCATCAAGCGATGTTAATTTGTATTCCACTTATATCACCAAAAACATTTTATCATAAAGAAAAGATGTTGAAAAGCATCTTTTTATGATTTTTAAAAATTTATTAGTTTATTTTTAATTTGTATTTTTTAAAACTAAGTTTTTTTAATTTTTATTTATTGAAAAAATAGTTTTAAATAGATAATATTGTTATATTTCACAATCTTGGTTTTCGCTGTTATAGTTTTTCCCTTCGCAAACCATACAACTTGTGTATTTGTAAGCATTATCTGTTTTTTTAACTATAACATAGCTATCTGAGCAATCTTGGTTTTTTGAATTAATAGTTTCTTGGGTTATTAAGTTTAATGATAACATTTCTTTTGCAGTTATATAACTTGTTTCTCCTGTTTTTTTAGGAAGATTCATTCTATTTTCTGAATAATAATTTTTTCCTGCTAGTAACAATTCTTCTTCTAAAGCTTTATCATATTCTGTTTTTCCAGCGTTAATATATTTAGATACTGAAGGCATAATTATAGTTGCTAGCGCTCCAATTATTA
>JBJEYJ010000057.1:0-2601 GCA_051886655.1 Bacilli bacterium
CTAAAGTATCACTATTTCTTAAAGCATAGACTACTTCAGCACCATCGCCACCTCGGGAGTTTAGTATCCATTGTTTATTATTTACTATTGTTCTACAATTGTTCCGTTTTCGGTATAAAAGTAAATTTTTACTTATTTTTTGATATTTAATTTATTATTTTTTGAATATTTTCTTTAAAAGTTTTATTAGGTTCTACTTGTGGAATATAGTAATGCATATCTCTCGCTCTTTGTTGTTTTATAGTAAATTCATTATCTTCATGTTCAAAAGTCCAATATGTTCCATATGCCTTATCTACATCAAGATATTCATTTTCTAAATACGAATTTAATTTAGTTAGAAAGCTTGAATATGTATGTTTGTCATCTATTCTATGATTTAACAATTTATAATAATTATTTGATGCTCCACTAACATCATCCTTAATTTTTGTTATATATTTACTGTAATTGCCATTCATTAATTCAGTATAAAATAATAAATCAGTATATTTTAAGGCCAATAGAAAAGTAACAATATAACATTGTTGTTCAGTCCATTTTTTATCTTCTGGAGTTTCTCCATTGTTATAAAGTTTATACTTAGATACAAATTCATTAAAAATTTTATTGGCATCTCTTAATGAAATATTTAATATTTGAAACATTTCGGAAATTTCTTTAACTATTTTATCTAAATTATAAATATTAGAAGTATCAACCGTTTCATAAAATTTTATAGGTAATAAATTATACTGATAATCAAAAAACTTACTAAAATACTTTTCGCTATCCATTTCCTGACCAAAAATTGTTTTTGCAGATTCTTCAAGTTGTAATTTATCCACTGCTACTATAAATATGCAGTTTTCAACGTCAAAAAAATGTTTAATTATTTCTAATGTATCTATAGCAAAACTAGGTTTGCATCTATCTAATTCATCAACGATAAATATTTGTGGTTTCTTACTACAACTTTTTTTCAATTTTGATTCAATTTTCTTTTTGCATGAAATAAATTCATCAAAATCTTTCTTATAGCTTTCGTTTTCTATCCCAAGAATATTATCTTTTATATCATTTAAATCAATATCAAATTTCTTTTTATAGAAACCGTTAATCATAGCATACAAAGATACTAAAATACCTTTTCCAAAATCACTAGTAAGTTTAACTAATTTATCTAAGTCTTCACCTAATTTTAATTTATCCTCCATTGATGCAAAAAAAGGTATATATGGAGTTTCATAAAAATCATATTCATAGGCATTATAATCTAAAAATAATTTCATATCATCAGATTCGATTATTTTTTCTTCTAATTCGTTTAAAAATGTACTTTTTCCAGAACCCCATGCACCATTTAATAGAATAACTAATCCATTTTTACTATTTTCCTTGTATTCTTCTCTTTTTCTTATTATTTCTAACAAAACATCAACATCTACACTTCTTGAAACTTTATTTACTTTCATACGATCACTCCTTATAGCTTTTTATTATATCATTATTATTTATTTTTTCCAGCTCTTCCATAAGGATTTCTTACTTTATTTTCTTCAACATAAGCAAAATCTATTTGAGATATAACATCATATTTAAATTTAATAGTAATATTTCTATCTTTATCTATTACTATCTTATCTATTAAAGCTTCTATTAATTCTCTTTTAGGTTTATTTAAATCTAATAATTCTTTAATCTTTTTAATGTAGTTTGGCAATATACTTTGATTATTTCTTGAAGTATATTTTTTTAATTCTTCTTCATCTATTCTTTCAACAAGTTGTTTTAGTTTTAATTCATATGGACTTGCTAACTCTTTATAAACATTAGCAGATATTACTCCGTCGCACCTATCATTATATAGCATAGTTATTTTATTAGTAATCTTTTCTTTTTCTAATTTTAAACTTTTAATAACTACATCTATGTTTTCTTTTTCTTTATGAATATTCTTTGTTATTTCATTGTTTAATTCTTCTAAATCTAGTCCATTAATTAATTTAGATACAACATTATTAATTTTATCTAATATTTGTTTTTCTAAATAATTGTAAGGAAAGAAATGTGAATAACATCTTCTTCTTACTGGATCCCTCGAATATCTATTACAATTAATAGACCAATAATCTTGATTCTTTCTATAAAGTACTGTTAGTCTATTACCACATTCCTTACAAAATAATTTACCTTCTAATAATCTTTTTTCCCTCTTTGTTTTTATTTCGTAATTTCTAGTTTTTCTTTTTCTTAAAATATTAACATAATTAAATGTTTCTTTATCAACCAGTGCTTCATGAGTATTTTCTACGATAGTCCATAGCTTTTCATCAAGTGTTATTTTCTTCTTTGATTTATAATTTACCTTAGTTTGAACATGCTGTACCATATCTCCAGTATAAATTCTATTTGATAGTATCTTTTTTACAGTTGTTATATTCCAAGTCTCTCTATCAATAAGTTGTGATGAATAAGAAGTCTTTTTATAACCACTTGGAGTTGGTACTTTCATTTCATTTAATTTGTTTACTATCTCAGTAGGTCCAACTCCATTAGCTCTTAACTTAAATATTTCTTTAACAATCCAATCAGTTTCTGGATTAGGTATTAAATGTCCTT
>JBJEYJ010000058.1:0-2580 GCA_051886655.1 Bacilli bacterium
TTTTTTCATTACTTTATTTCGTTCTATTTGTTCTCCAGTACTTAAAGTTAATGTGTTATTTTTGTATTCTTCTACTTCTCCGATTCCATATATGCATGATACAGATGCTACTACAATACAATCATCAGATGAAAGTAGTGCACTTGTTGCAGCATGTCTTAATTGGTCTATTTCATCGTTTATTGAGGAATCTTTTTCTATGTAGGTGTCTGTTCCTGGAATGTATGCTTCTGGTTGATAGTAATCATAATAAGATACAAAATACTCTACTCTATTTTCTGGAAAAAGTTCTTTTAATTCTGCGTAAAGTTGTCCTGCTAGGGTTTTGTTATGTGCTAGGACAAGCGTTTGTTTGCCTGAGTTTTTGATAACGTTTGCTATGGTAAAAGTTTTTCCAGTACCTGTTGCACCAAGTAATACTTGATGTTTTTTTCCTTCTTTTAGGCCTTCAACTAAACTGTTTATTGCTTTTGGTTGATCTCCACTTGGACTGTATTTTGAATTTATTTTAAACATAAAAATTCCTCCTTTTGGTGGTTTATAAGTTATTCTATTTAGACAATTGGCATTTATCACTTAATCTATTTGTCAACAATAAAATGTTAATAAGTTTTATTAAACGCTTATATTATATCACGAATGTCTTTTATCAACAATTTTTTGTTAATTATTTACTCTATGATGCATTTTTGGAGTTTCTTCTGTGATGTTAGAAAAGCTATATCCATGTTTTAATCCATATTTTATTATTTTTTCTACTGAATTTATAGTGTAAGGATAAATATCATGTTGAAGAACAATACTTGTTTTATTTAGTTTTATTTCTTTTATTATATTTTCTGCTATTTTATGAGAATTTTTAGTTTCCCCAGCATCTCCTCCATATACATTCCAATCATAGTATAAATAACCTTTGTTTTCTACTTCTTTTGTAAGTTTTGTCATGATTCCTTTTTGATAATTTTTACTAATAGTATTAGAGCTTCCTCCTGGAAATCTTATGATTTTTGGAGATTCTCCTGTTAATGAATAAACTTCATTTTCTATTTTGTGTAAATCTTTAAAATATGATTTATCGCTTTTATAAATATTATAGTTATGACTATATGTATGAAGTCCGATGGTGTGTCCTTCTTGATAAGCTCTTTTTATGATTTTTGGGTAATCTTTTGCTTTTCCAGTTACAAAAAATGTTGCTTTTATGTTATATTTTCTTAATATATCAAGAAGTTTATTAGTGTATTTACTTGGACCATCATCAAAAGTTAAATAAATTGTTTTATTATTTTGATTAACTAAATCTGAGTTCTTGGTTACTTTTACTGTTCTTATTGTTGCTTTTTTATTGCCGGATTTATCTGTTATTTCGTATTTTATTTTGTATGTTCCTTCTTTTTTTGTATTTACTTTGCCTGTTATTTTTATATTTTTTGTTAAGTCTCCATCACAAGTATCTTTTGCTACTGCTCCTTGTTCTTGGTAATTATTATTTATTTTTACATATTCTTTTGTTTTTCCCTTTAAAGTTATTATTGGTTTAATGTCATCTTTTATTGTTGCTTTTTTGATAATTGTAGTGGTGTTACCAGAGCTATCTCTTATTGAGTATATTACATTTTTTCCATTTACTTTGGATTCTATTTGTTTTGTTAAGTCTCCATCATAATTATCAATTGCTTTTAAAACTGCATTTAATGGGGTTCCATTTTGACAAATTTTTAAATTGTTTTGGGATATTATTATTTTTGGTTTAGTTCTATCCACTACTTCAATTACTTTTTTTATTGTTTTTTCTTTGTTTTTATATAATGCCTTATAAGTTATTGTGTAGGTTCCTAACTTTTCCAAATTAATTTCTCCTTTTTTTGAATAATTAACCTTTTTACAAGAGTGTTTTGTTCCATAGCAAATTATTGGTTTTTGTTCTTGATAGTTAGAATTTACTTCGATTACTTCGTCGTTTAGGTTTTTTATTCTAAAATCTTGTTTTATGAACAGGAAATATCCTGTTAAGGTTATTGTTATAAATATGACTATTAGCCCTATTAAAATTAATGTTTCGTTTTTGTTTTTTAGTATGTTTTTTAAATTTTCTTTCATAATGAGCCCTACTTTCTAGTACTTATTTTAACACATTTTCTTTGTTATATGTTTTTGAAAAAAAAAGTTATTAGACTCCTAATAACTATTCTTCTATTATACCATAATCGCCATGTTTTCTTTTGTATACTACAGATATTTTATCTGTTTCAATATTTTTAAACATATAAAAATCATGATTAAGTAGTTCCATTTGAATGATTGCTTCTTCTTCATCCATTGGTTTTAATTCTATTTGTTTTCTTTTTATTATTCTGCTTGTATTTTCTTCTTCAGGTTCAAAATCTAAGATTAAATCTATCTTTCCTTTGTTTCTTTTATTTGCTAATCTTGTTTTATTTTTTATTATTTGTCTTTCAAGCTTATCTACAGATGTGTCAATAACTGCATAAAAGTCTTGTCCTTCTTCTTCTACTCTTAATGTATAATTTTTAAGAGGAATTGTTACTTCTATTTTTTGTTTTGGACCATATACTTTGA
>JBJEYJ010000059.1:0-2550 GCA_051886655.1 Bacilli bacterium
GTTTTTAGGTGCACCACCAACCATTTTCGCACTTGCGAAAATAACCCTTTTAGTAATTTTAAGGTTCAAATCTTTATCAAAATTCGATTTTAACCTTATTTTACAAGCAATTATGAAGAACCCTTTTTGAACCTACATCAATTTTATACTTATTTTTAACTTTGTATATTTTTAGTGTTTTCTAATTCATTTTTATAATTTTCTTCAATGACTTTTGGAATAAAAAATTTAGTACCTCTTTATCATCATTAAAATATTCTAGTAATTGTGGAATTAAATATTTAAAAAAATAATTCATCACTCATCAACCCCCTTTAAATAAAAAAGAGATATATTTCTATACCTCGATTTGTAATATTGTAAAAATATTTTTATCAAATTTAGATTTCTTCTCTTGTGGAATAATTTGTATCACATCATCATCATTGAAACTATTTATATCAAATAAATCTGCTTGTATTGTTGTTTCTTTAATATTATAAAAGTTTCGTAAATTGTAAACATAATCATTTTTTTCTTGTTCATTTTTATAGTTAGAAAGAATTATATCTCTTTCATTTATATTTACAATCATATCAAAACAATCATTTCTAAACATATACCCAATATTTTCAATTTCATTTTTATTAAATATAATGTTAGCAATAGAAACATTGTAATCTTTATCCACATCAATTTCTATCTCATCAATGTATTTATTTATGATAAACTGCTTTTGTTCTTGGCTTAATTTTTTCCATAGATTATTCGTTTTTACATACTCTGATTTTTGTTTCATTTTTTCAATTTCTTTTAAATTAAATATAGTCTTGATATCTTGCTTAAATTCCATACTTTCTTTCAATTTTTCTAATTCAATAACTTTGCCTTTTGTTATTTCAATTTCATTTTCAATCTCTTTTAATTCATTTGAAAGAGTAGTAGGTTCAAGTAGTCCATCAATAAATGCCTTTTTTATTCGATTCTCTTTTTCCTCTAAACCATTTATAATAGTCTTATATTTTTTAATTTCATTTTCAGTATCAAGATTAAGCGTAGGTTTAAAAGAATTATCAACAATAAGAAAAAAGTCTAACATATCATTTAAGAATTTCATTAAAGATTTTTCAATTCTATTTTCATTGATTCTAGTATTACAACTTGCACATTTATAATAAATGTGTTTTGTTTTATTTTTACTTGTACTAGAACTACCACCCATAATTTTGCCACACTTAGGACATTTTATTTTTTGCATAAATATATATACAAGTTTTCGTTTGAAATTTTTAAGATTTTTCTCTTTTCTTTTTTGTACCATATCAAAAGTAGTTTTATCAATAATTGCTGGAACAACATTTTCGAATATTTGATTTTCTCCATTAGTTCTTTTCCCAAACTCCATATTACCAATATAAAGTTGATTAGAAAGTATCTTATCAACAGTAGTGGTTGCCCAATGCCTATTTAAAACTTCTTCTTCATTAAATAACTTACAAATAGAACATACTGAAGCTCCATCTAAATAAAGTTTAAATATTCGTCTAACAACTTCTGCTTTTATTTCATCTATAATAAGTTCTTTACTATCTTTTTCTTTCGTAAATCCTAATGGTGGTCGTCCACTTAAATGACCTTTTTTTGCTGCTCCTATGAGTCCAAATTTTGTTCTTTCACTTGTTCTTTCAATTTCTAGTTGAGCAAGTATAGTAAGCATTCTAATAAAAAATTTACCATTTGCTGTTTCAGTATTGATTTCTTCTGCCACACTTTCCAAACTACAATTATATTCTTCTAACATTGTACATATTGTCTCTAAATCACGAATAGAACGAGTAAGTCTATCAAGTTTATAAACAATAATTTTATTTATTTTACCATTTTTCATATCATCTAGCATTTCTTGAAATTTCGGTCGATTGGTATCTTTAGCAGATACACCTTCTTCACGATATACTTTATATATTTTATAACCCTTAAATTCACATAATTTTTGTAATCTATCTTCTTGCTCATCTAAACTATGACCAAATCTACTTTGATCTTCGGTTGAAACTCTAGGATATAGACCACAAATAATTTCAGTTTCCTCTTGTTTCAAATTATCACATTCCTTTCTTTTTAATTATTTTTAAACATTTAAAAACACAAGAGAGATTTTTCCCTTGTGTTAAATAAACTAAAAATGTAATGTTAGAAGTATTTTTGATAGAATTATCTTCTATCATATATAGGGTATCACAGACTTTTTGAACTGACAATACCCAAAATTCTACCATTTTTACTGGTAATTTATATGGTAATTTTACTGGTAAAATAACTGGTAATTTATCTTACCTTATTCATCTCATTTAATAAGGAAATAAAACGATTTAATGAAATAATCACATTAGAATTAGGAATGTAAATTTTATCGTTGTTATCATATAAGTAAGCAACTATTACAGAAGAAGAATTACTAGCAATAATCTTATGTGGTTCTGTTACACTTAAATTGGTCTTGTCGAACTTTATTAAATGTCCATCAATATACTTAATGTCTAAATTTCCAAAACTTCCTTTAATTTTTAG
>JBJEYJ010000060.1:0-2539 GCA_051886655.1 Bacilli bacterium
GACCCAATAAACGAACTTTGCTTAGTTTGAAAATAAATAAGACATATTACTCCTGCTAATAAAAAGCTACTTCCTAATAATTTTATATAGTAATCGTTTTTATCTTTAAAAGATGCTTTTTTATAAAACTTATAATTTCGTGATAAAAAATATAAGTATATAAAAAATGTTATTATTAAAGTTAGTTCAAATATTTTATTAGAATTAGACTTATAATAATTATTATGTGTTAACAAATATTCTTTGTCATTATAATCTCCGTATACATTAAGAAAACATAAAATTCCAAAAACAATCCAAAGAAAGTCTTCAAATTTTAACCTTTTTAATTCTTCTAAAGTATTAGTATCATACATATTTAATTATACAAAATAATACAAAGTATTATTACAAATAGAAAACATAAAAAAAACAAATAGTTATAAAACTAAAGTGTTCTTATACTATTTGTTTTTCTTAAATAAGTTTAGTCAACGTTTACACCTTTACAGAAAAGTTTTCTATTAACAACTTCAATTATTATAATATAACAAAGATATATAATAGCACACATAAACATAACCATTTTTATAGAGTCTGTGCCAATCATTTCATTTGAAGTAAATAGCCTCATAATATCAGGATTAATAATTCCAATAATAAAGATAATAAGTAGGGTAAGTGCTTGCATCACAAAATATAGTAAAATGCTAAATAAAACAGATTTTGTAGTTTTTCCATAGTTAAATCTATGTCCTATAATAATACCAGTATACCCAATTAGAACCAAAGTTATCATTTCTAAAAAGAACATGCCTGCTAAAAATAGGACTATATTAATAACAGTTATATCGTATGTAGAAGAAATAAGCTCTAAACTATTTTTAATAATTTCAAGTGTTTCTTTTGAGTAATAACAGATAAATAAACAAATTAATATAACAATTATACTAGTGAACATACTTGAAATAGCAAGCAAAAATTTTGATTTATAAATAGTTTTTTTCTCTACTGGCAGAGTATGAGTAAGATAAGATTCGTCTCCATAAATATTTTTTTTAAATCTAACCCAACATCTTATAGCACAATTAATTATAATATTAATAAATATACCAATAGAAATACCAGAACATATTTTTCCAATTATATTAAAAATAGTTGAATTTTCAAAACTTAAAAAAACTCTAGTTAAAATAGCAAAAATAAATGCTAGAATGTAGAAAACAATAAGATTTTTATAAGTCCATTTTAAATCATATTTTAGTAATTTCTTTAACATTTGAACATCCTCCTAAAAATTTCGTCTATACTAGACTTTTCTTTTTCTCTTAATTCATCTGCTTTAGAGTTAAGCATAATTTTTCCCTTATCAATAAAGATAACTTCATCTAATATTTTTTCAATATCAGAAATTAAATGAGTTGATATTATAACAGAAGAATTTTCTTCAAAATTAGAAAGAATAGTATCTAAAATATAATCACGTGTTGCAGGATCAACTCCTCCTAAAGGTTCGTCTAAAATATACAAATCAGCTTTTCTACTCATTACTAGAATAAGTCCTAATTTCTCAAGCATACCTTTACTCATTTTACTAAGTTTCATATTAAGGTTTAAATCTAAATCTTTTAAAAGCTTTTTTGCTTTTTCGCTATCAAAATTATCATAGAAATCTTCGAAAAAATTTATTGTTTCATATATTTTCATACTTCTATCTAAATAACTTCTTTCTGGTAAATAGGAAATAATTCTTTTACTTTCTGGTCCTATTTCTTTGCCATTTATAAGAATTTTCCCTTCATCTATAGTAAGTAAATCATTTATTAATTTAATTAAAGTAGTTTTACCAGTACCATTTTTACCAAGAAGTCCAATTATTTTACCACGTGGGATTATTAAATTTATATCATCGAGAATTTTTTTATTATCAAAACATTTAGTTAAGTTTTTACATTCTAATAATTCCATTAATTTTTTCCTCCTTTTTCGTGCAAGTAATTAATAGCATCTTCTTTAGTAAATCCTAAATTTTTCATTTCAGCAAGATATATTTGAACTTTTTCATTTGCTAATTCTTTTTTTATTTTTTCGATTAATTTAATATCATTTGTGACATATTTACCATTAGTTCTTTCAGTAAAAATAAGTTTTTCTTCTTCTAAAGCTGTTAATGCTTTTTGCAAAGTATTTGGATTAACTTTACACTTTAAGGCAAAATCCCTAACTGATGGTAATTTTTCACCTGGTTCTATGTTCCCGGAAACAATAAGAACTTTTATTTGATGTGCTAATTGAGTATAAATAGGCCTATCATTGTCAAAAGTAAAGTCCATATAAATCACTCCTCATTGTATTACTTGCTTAATACAATAATACACAAAAGCAGTTGCTAAGTCAAGTATTAATTAGTTGATTTTAAATTATATAATTATTTCCTAACGCTATACATGAATATTATATATTAGAAAGGGGATGAGGTTATGCAAAATAGAAGGGATAATAGTTGCGGAAAACCATGTTTTCCAAAAAATGTAAACTTTGTTGGAGTAATAGGTCCAAC
>JBJEYJ010000061.1:0-6471 GCA_051886655.1 Bacilli bacterium
TATTAAAACAAGTATTATTATAAAAAGCCACCACTTCATAGCTAATGGACTAGTATTAGCTACTTGATTAAAAAATGGTAAATAGATATATATAAGTAACCCAAACGTAATTCCAACATTTACAATAAATGACACTTTATCTTTAAAACTATTTAAAAAGTTTTTTATCGTAAAATTATCATCTTTTAATTGATAAGCGATCAGCATAATAGAAAAAACTAGACTTGAATAAGCAATAGTTATTGCTAAATTAGTTTCTATATTATTTTTAATTAAACAAATATAAGTTATAAAAACAACTATAAAAACAAGTAACCCTTGAGAAACACTTTTAACTGCATTTTTTAAATTTAATATTGGTTCATTTATTTTTCTTGGTTTATCTTTCATTATATTTTTATTTGATTTTATTCTTTGAAAAATAATAGATGATGTCGGATCAATTAATAGTTCTAGTAACACAACATGAATTGGCAAAAGTAAAGTTGGAAGTTTAAATAGTGGTACAAATAAAGCCAAAAGCGCAATTGGTATATGAATAGCAATGATATAAGAAATTGCTTTTTTTATGTTTGTATATATATTTCTACCATTTTCAATAGCTTTTATAATTGTATTAAAATTATCATCTAAAAGAATTAAATCTGCTGATTCTTTTGCAACGTTAGTTCCTCTCTCGCCCATAGCAATTCCAACATTTGCTTTCTTTAGAGCAGGAGCATCATTTACTCCATCCCCAGTCATAGCAACAACTTTATTATTCTTTTGTAAAGCATTTACAATTCTCATTTTATGATTTGGATAAACACGAGCAAATATATTAACTGTTTTTACTTTTTCAAATAGTTCTTCATCGCTCATCTTTTCAAGTTCTACCCCAGTAATTACTTCATCATAATTTTCAAGATTTATTTTCTTAGCAATGCCTTTAGCAGTTTCACCATTATCCCCAGTAATCATAATAACTCTAATTCCTGCCAAGTAGCATTTTTCTAATGATGCTTTAACTCCTCTTCTTGGAGGATCATATAAAGCTACTAATCCTTCAAATAATAATTTTGAATCAGATAAATTATCAGGGATTTCTTTTAAATTATTAGACTTTGCTACTGCTAGTACTCTAAACCCTTCATCAGAAAACTCTTTTATTTTCTCTAAAACTTTTTCATAATCTTTTTTACTTAGATTACAAAGCGGTAAAACACTTTCATAAGCACCTTTTACACAAAGTAATTTATTATCCCAAACTTGCCCCATCATTTTAGTTTCTGATGTAAAAGCATATTCTTTTGTTATAACAGATTTTATATCCTTTTTTTCTTTTTCTTCACAATATTTTTTTATAGCAATTTCCATTGGATCATAAGCTACTACTGGGCAAGCATAATATAAAGTTTCTAAAAATGTTTTACTAAATACATAAGTATTTTGAACTTCCATTTTATTTTCTGTTAAAGTACCAGTTTTATCTGTACACAAAACATTAACTGCTCCTAAAGTTTCAATAGTTTTCATTTTTCTTGTTAATGTCTTTTCTTTAGCAAGTTCCCATGCTCCCATAGCTAAAAAAACTGTTAATACAACGGGAATTTCTTCTGGAATTGTTGCCATTGCTATGGTAATACCTGCTAGTATAGATTCAACTATTCTTTCTGAAAATACTAACTCAGGATGATTTATATATGTAATTACAAGTGTTGAAGCAAATATTATAGCACTTAGTATTGTACAAACAAAAACTAATTTATTTATCTGTTTTTCAAGTGGAGTTTTCTCTTGCTTTACTGAATTTAAAGACTGTCCAATAAGCCCTAATTCTGTTTTATTTCCAACCGAAGTTATTCTAACAATTCCCATTCCATTTGTTATATCTGTTCCTGAATAACACATATTTAATTTAAAATGATTATCTTTATCAACTCTAGTATTTTTATAAACTATTTCTGATTCCCCAGTTAAAGAAGATTCATTTACTCCAAAACTTTGAGCATATAATATCTTTCCATCTGCAGGTACTTTATCTCCTTCTTCTAGTAAAACGATGTCTCCTACTACTATTTCATCACTAGAAATAGTAGCTTCTTTACCATTTCTTATTACTCTAACATTTAAAGAAGATAATTTATTTAATTCATCAAGTGCTTTATCGGTCTTTGACTCTTGAATAAATTCTATAAAACAAATCCCTATCACAAAGACTAGCATGATAATTCCATCGCCATATTCTCCAACGATAAAATATACACTTGCAGCAATTATTAAAAGTAAAAACATAGGTTCTTTAAAAATACTAAGTATTTTTAGTATCAATGGTTCTTTCTTTTTCTTAACTAATTCATTTGAGCCATTCTTTTCTCTTGACTCTATAACTTCTTTATCACTTAATCCACTTATATTTTTTAAAATTTCACTAAACTTATCTTTCATGTTAACACCTTCACTTTATTTTATATGACAAACAACTATAATAATATATCACTCTTAATGATTATTTACAAATTATATACATTATAACATAAAAAGCCAATCTTTTTATTGACTTTTAGTATTAAATTTTTATTACTTATATTTATAGAATTTAATTAAATTTCAGTCGGTGACAATTTGTCACCAATTGATTTTCTTCTTATTTTAATTTCAAAGTGTGACAATCTGTCACAGTTTCATTTGCTTTTTTTAAACGAGCTTTTAAAACTGACCAATGCTTTCTCAGATTATCACTTTCTAATAACACTCAAGCTATATCAACAACACTTATATAATACTTTTCATCTTCTTTATTCCAAATTGTTATCTTATATTACCTTTTAATACTTTTTCAAATTCATCACATAACTCTTCCAAGTATTCTCTTTTAACCAATGTATCTAACCATTCTTTAGGTATTGAATCATATCCATATATTATTCCTGCCATTGATCCTGCTACTGCTCCAACTGTATCTGTATCATCTCCAAGATTAACAGCACCTATTATTGTTTCTTTAAAATTTTCAGCTTTTAACACTACCCATAATGATGCTTCTAGTGTATCAACTATATATCCTGAAGATTTAATATCATCCATATCATATTTTCTCATATCATCTTTTAATATCCTTTTATACATACCAAAAAACTCTTCATGAAACATAGAATAATCCTTTTTTTGTATTTCTTTATAACTTTCAAATTTATCTTTTCCATTTAACAAATTAATTACATAACTAACATAAATATAACATCCTAATACACTTACCTGATGAGCATGAGTAAGCGAAGATATATTTTTAACTATTTGATAAATTTCTTTCTCGTTTAACTTTTTATAATAACAATAATAAGCAATTGGTAACATCCTCATAAGCGACCCATTACCATTTGAACTTATAGTATTTTCACCACATTCTTTCCACTTATAACCTTTTGAAAAATTTATAATTGCTTGAATACATGTATGACCTGCATCAAATACTATACCATGCGGAGTATATTTAGCATCCCGTAACCAATAATAAAAATTAGTCATAATATCTTCATAGTCTATTTCTTTTTTATTTATTATTGAATCCATTGTAGCAATTTCCATTGATGTGTCATCAGACCAAGTTCCTTTTGGAACATCATGAGCACCAAATCCTATCATCTTTGTAACAGGCTTTTTTAAAAGATTTTCCCTAGATTCAAATTCAATAGGAACACCCATTGCATCTCCTATAGCATGTCCAATTATTCCATCCTTTACTATTGACATAGTATCATCTCCATAATTTAAATTTTCTCACAAAAAAGATTGGCAATTACCTTTTTTAATAGCTCAGTAATCTTAAATAATGGTCTAAGCCGCTATAGCCATTATGGGTAGACACATCCCTCACCCATATCCACAGCTTCTTTGGGAATATTTGTGTGAAGCTGTTGTTCCATTATTTTCCAATCAATTACTATTATATCATAAAATTGTAAATAATGTTCTTTTTTTACATCATACTATTTATTAGACAAGATGTCTCATCAGAACTTTACAATTTTTATATAAATAAGTTTTCTGAAAACAAATAATCTATAAATGTATTAACAATCAAACTATTTCTAGATTCAATATCTTTTTCATCAAAACTACTATACTTACTATCAATTGTTAATAAATCTTGAATTTTAGTTCCACCAATATATTTACCTTTATTATTTACATATCCCTTATATTTTTTTACTTTATCCTCAAATCTAAAATCTGACACTCTAATATTAATAGATTTTTCTAGTAACGATTTATTACCTAACCTTTCAATATTTTTCTTATCATTTAGTCCACCACCTACATCTTCCCTATTTTTAGCATAAATATGTTCAACTTCATATGACTGCTCCAAAGATAAACATTCTTGTTGTTCATTTGTAAAAGCCCACCAAGCTAACATAGATTTTGTAATAGGTCTTCTATTATCGAAAGAATAATTTAATAAACTTTGTTTAACCGAATCTTTATCAAATCTATACTTATCAAAAGTAACTTCTATTCCATTAACAATATTAATCATCTCATCATATATAGGAGTTCTTAAAGCATTAACACCAGGATTATAGAATGCATATGTCCAAATAAATGCGATTGATTTTGTTAAAAATTTATATAACTTTTCATCATCCAACATACCACTATCATCCTTATTAGCCATAAAATAAACAGATAGGAAATATGCCCACATTCCATTAGGAGCCATATTTAATACGAATAACTTTTTTAATACTCTATCACTAAATCTTTCACGATTTTGTTTAGATACATCATTCCAGAAATCTGCCAAATCAACTAAGTTATTTAAAGTATAATCGTTTTTTAATAATTTATAAGAATCTTTTTCATAAAATCTTCTTAAAGCTTCTGTAGTAGATGATTTAATTCCCATCTTCGCTCTTTCATAGTACATATATCTGGTGAATAATTCATCCATAGGTGTTCCAGAAATAGGATTAAAAATCTTTTCGCTTAATTCTTCTAATTCTTTCCATGTATCTATAAATTTTTGTTTTTGACCTTTATCAGAATAATATTTATAAAATTGTGCTTTAAATATATCTGCATCAGATAATGGCAATCCTCTGTCATTTAATGTAGAGAATATTCTTAATGCTGTATTTTGATTATCCGCTTCAATTGGTAAAAGAATGCAATTATTTAATATTCTTATTGGCAAATATGAGAACACATCTAAATATTCATTTAAGAATTCTTCAATCTTAGTTTGAAAAAATCGATAATTATTTGCATATTTACTTTTTTGAGTATCTTTAACTATTCCAGTTTTTAAAATATCAAGAAATTCTTCTTTGGCAATATCTGTTGCCACTTCTGAATCTATTTTTAGTTCATTTAAATTGGCTGTACCAAATTCATCAGTTTTCCATAAACATCTAGAAATCAATTCTTTTGTTTTCATAGATTCTTCTGTTTTCATAAATTCAAATCTCACATAAAATGCTCTTAATAATAACATCAAAGTTGTAAGTCTTTGTTGACCATCAATTACTTCCAGTTTTCCCTCATCGTTTTTAAATGTAACTATTGGACCTAAATAATATTCCTCATCATTATTAAAAGCATTATACTTACCATTTGGGAAAGCAAACTCAAATATATCTTCCCATAATGTTTGGCACTCTTCTTCAGTCCATGCATATGGTCTTTGATAATCTGGAATAAGAAAATCTGATTTCTTATCACCTAATAACAAACTTATATTTTTTTGATCTACATTTAATTTCGACATATCATCATCTCCAACTACATTATAACATAAATTTAGACTTTAAAACATTTTGTTACAAAAATTGCCACATTTTAAAAATAACAATATATGTTTTATAGCATTAAAACATTATTAACTACTACTTTATTAGACAAAAAAGCAGTGAATTTTATTCATAGAATAAAAATATTCTAACTATAACTTAAATCCAGCATAGTTATTTTTAACTTTTAAATTTTCTATTTCTAAAAATTTTATTATATATTTTTTTGGAAAGTTAAATATAAAATGAGATAACTCTTCAAAATCTTCTTCATTTCCTACTCTTCTTAAATATTCACGTCTACCATCTACAGCAACTGCACCACAAGAACACCATTTAAAATCATGAATATAGATTGATTCAATTATATCTCCACATTTCTTACACTTAATTTTATTGCATCTTATTCTTTTAAGTTTTCTCCGCATATCATTACTCTACTTATTTTCTATTTGTTTAGATTCATCTATATATTGATAACTTAATGCATTATCACTTGTTACAACTGGTTCTCCAAGTCTTGATTCAATATCTTTCCTAGTATTATTTGCTACTTGTCCACCTTCTTTAGCAATTTTTCTATTTTCTTCTAATCCTATTGGTCTATGTTTTTCAGCAAGTTTTCTTGTAGTAAGTTCACCAATATCCGCAAGTGCAACTTCTAACTCTGACATATTATCTCTAAGTGATTCTTTTCTTA
>JBJEYJ010000061.1:6571-10813 GCA_051886655.1 Bacilli bacterium
TCCGCAAGTGCAACTTCTAACTCTGACATATTATCTCTAAGTGATTCTTTTCTTACTCCTTTAAACTCTTTATATCTTTTAGCATCCATACCAGACCACTCTTTATAAATATCATTAGTTAGAATTGCAAATTCTACTTCTTCTGTTACTCCACCAGCTCTCCAAGTATCTGTTAACTTTTTTCTATCCTGTATTCCTTTTATTCTTTTTATTATCCAATCTTCTGAATATCCTTTAGCACGGTAAGTATCTATTGCTCTTTGTACAGTAATTGACGGATCAAATACTTCATCAATCCTTTCTTTACCTAAACGTGCTAACCATTGTTTTATTGGCTCTGCATTTTTACTTGGAATAGATTCAATTATCCTAAACATTCCTTCTATATCAGTTACATCAGTTAAACGATATTTACCATCTTCTGCTTTTAATTTCAACTGGCTACAAATTGTAGCCGTTTCATTTCCTTCTTTTTTTTAAACGAGCTTTTAAAACTGATCAATACTTTCTTGGATTATCACTTCCTGATAATACTCAAGCTATACAACAACACATATATAATACTTTTCATCTTCTTTATCCCAAACTGTTCTAATTGTTTCATTATTAAATATTTTGTTTATTAAATGCATTTTATCTTGTTTCACAAAACCACCTCCGTTTTAATTATTTGTTTTTTGAATCCAAGTATATCTTCATAATAGATGTAAATAAATCTTCTTTTTGCCTATCACTCAACTCCTTACTTTTAAATAACACCCCAGCTTTATCTATTAAGTCCATACAACTATCAGTAGTTTCAGACATAAGAAAGAAAGACATATCTACTTTAAAATATTCACATAGTTTTTCTAATTGCTTTAAGCTTAAATTCCTTCGTCCTCTTTCTAAATTAGATATTTGACTTCTACTAAGTCCTAATACTTCAGCTAAATCATCTTGTTTTAAATTTCTTCTTTTTCTTAATAGTTTTACTTTTTCTCCTAATTCTGAATCAAACATATAATCACCCTCTAAATACATTATACACTTTATGTTTCAAATAGTAAATTATTTTATAAAAAATTTTTATAATTTGACAAAACATTAAAAAACTAGAACACAAAATTCAAGTATAGAAAAACATATGTAACAAATACATATGCTTAATTTTTCTCTTATATAGCAAATACCACATCATTATAAATACTTTCTATTTTATTGTTTCATCTTCATCATCTGAATGCCAATCATCATCTTCAAGATCTTGTTCTTCAAACCCAGAAGGATCATATTCTCCTTTTTTTACAAGTTCTAACTGCCAAGGTTCTAAATGTTCAAGTTGTTCTTTTGTATAACCATATACATTATCATATTCATTTTGAACTTTATCTTTTCTTTCAAATAAAAAATCTAAATCAATACTTTTTTCTTCATCACTTACATTTTCTTTGTCACTATAAAGCGCTTTTTCACTATTTAACATACACTTTATATAATCTTGCATTTTACTCCTAATCTTTAACAAATTTATCAAATATTCTATTAATATTTTTTCACTGTTACATTCTAAAGAATACTTTTCAATATCCTTAGTTATTTCTAAACAAGCAGGAGCTTTTTCTGTAAATTCTTTTACATATCTAGTATCATAGTTTTTCAAGTTTTTGCCAATATTTTCTGTAGCATTTTCTATCATTTCTGATATTCCTTTAACATTTTCACTTATTTCACTTAAAATAATCTTCTTATTAGGTTCACATTTTACTTTTAAAAGCAGTGCATATATATGTTTACAATTTTTATTATCTTCTTTATGATATGGACAAGTACAAGTAGCATTATCTATAATACTATTATTTTCGTTATTAAATGAAATAGAAACTTTATAAGTATCAGTACCAGTTATCCTACAAGTATATTTATTATTATTTTGTTTAAAATACTTTATCTTATCTTCTTCATAATACTCTTCTCCACGTTTTCTTATCTGAGGAGAAAACATATCATCATAAATATCCATATTAAATAAATTTAATTTTTTAATAATACTTTCTTTAGTAACTATTTCTTTTTCTTTATACTTAACATTAGAATCTTTAAAAGGTTTTTTCAAAACATCATATGAAGTCTCTTTCTTAGTTATTTTCCTATCAATACATATTATAAAACTTATAAATTTTCCTATAACAAAAGCTATAAAATCTATAATCCATTTTATTACAACCCCAATAGAAGAAAACAACAAAAACAGCTGTTTAAAAAAATCAAATTCATTATTTTTATTATTATACCTAGCCATACAAACCACTCCTAGTATGATTATAGCATTCATTATTGCAGAAGTAAAATTTAAATTTTAAGAGTTAAAATAATTCTCTTCAGAGGAATTTGGCATGTGTTAATTTTCTAGCATATTTTGCATTATTGTTGTTTTATCATTTAACAAATTTGTCGCAAAATACCCTATTTTACCTATCTTGTTCTATGCCAGTGTTCCCAAAATGTTCCCGGGAAATTTATTAAAACGCCAATTCATTCCCGATAGCTAAGTATAGCAATAATTTTTAATTTATTTTTGACATTTTAGTGCACCTTCAGGAGCATCACGAATTTAATATTTTTATTTAGCAATTTAAATTCTAATATGCATAAAATTATATATACAATGCAAAAATTCCTAATAACCAATAAAGGTTGGTAATAAATTTACTAATAAACAATATAAAACCAGTTAATATAGAAAAATTAATCAAAAATCCTAAACTTCCCTTCCAATAGTCACCTTTTTTACTAAAATACCATGTTCTTGTTAACATATATGCCATAGTTATTAACACTCCTCCAAAAACATAATTTACTAATTCATCCATTCCTGGTTCAAACAAATTAGAAAAATGATTAGGTATCTAACAAAATAACTTATACCCGATACTAATGTATATGAACTTTCTTTTTTATATTTTTTGCCATATTATATCCTCCTCAATAATTTTTTAATATTTATTATATCATAAGAAAAATATACTTTTGATATTACATAAAAAAAATCTAGAATTTTCTAGACTTTTATTTATAATATATTCATTACATAGAATATTTTCTATCAATTATAGAATTAACAGCATTAGTGATGTCTGAACCAAGATTTTCATTAATATATGCATTTAATAAATCATAATCTGCCAATCCATCTGTTGAATTTAAACATTCTTTTAAACAATAATTTGCCAATGTTTCAGCTTCAATTGTAACAATATTAAAATCTTTAATATCTGTCCTTACACCTCTACTAAATCTTGGCGATACAATTATACAGTACTTCGAACCATTAAGTCTTATATGATTAGTAATTCTTACTGGATTTATAGCTTGTGTAATATGATGAGATGTTTTAGCATCAATATTAATTTTATATAATATATCATCTGTATCTTCCATTACACATAATAAATCAGTATCTCCTGCACCACTAATTATTTCGACATTACGACTTTCTCTAAAAAGTTCAAAAACAGGTTTAAGACTATTTTCAAAAGATTTACCATCTCTTGTACCATACTTAGACTGATACACCATATCCTTAATTATATCAACAACATCAGATCTATTATCATCTTCATTCGGCATAACAATTGAAATATATTTTAATGGTTCAAATTCATATAAATCCCTAATCCATTCATCCTTCGACATACAATCAGCTTGAGTAATTGGTTTATCGAAAGGACTAAACTTTTCTAATAATTCTTTTACACTTCCAATAATTTCTGGATTAATTTGTACATATCCAGAAATACTTTGTCTAGAAGCATATGCATCTGTTCTAAATGTGTTTCCAGTACCATGTCTAAATGAAAATAATTTTCCATCATTATGAAATGGATCAGAAACAATTTCTAAACATCCAAAGCCTGCAAAAATTCTTAAAAAATAATAATTTATTTCATGCATACAATTTGCAAACACTTCTTCATAATTAGAAACTTCTGTAAATAGCACCAACTTTTCTTCATAAGATTTATTTCTAAATTCAATTATACTATCAACTAATTCAGAATAAATATGCTCATTAATTTCTTCTATAAATGGCAAAAAATATACAAATTCATCAATATACAATTTATGTTCAAGATTCTTATCCATCAATAATTTTAAAATAAATCTGCCAATATATATATTAAAATTGTTAGGTGTTTCACTATAAGGGCTTGGAAATTGCATAGAAAACAAATTTACAAGCGATACTTTTTCTTTATCAGC
>JBJEYJ010000062.1:0-2468 GCA_051886655.1 Bacilli bacterium
TAATTTCTTTCTTTAGTTGGTAATCCGTACATAGATATATTTATATCTAGAGTCTAAACGAAAGGAGGATAGTTTATATGGATGCTAGAGAAACTTTAAAACTTATTTCAAAGCAATGGTGTAATCTTGATGATTTAATGAAACTTGCTGAAATAGGTAAAAATAATGCAGTTAAACTTAGAAGAGAGATAAAAGATGACCTAATTAATAAGGGTTATACTCTTCCAAATAATCGATTACCAATGATTGAAGTCGTTAATAAACTAAAAATAAATATTAATTATTTAGAAAAGATGGCTAAAGAAAATTTATAGAAAGGAATTATATGAAAACAATTGAAGAATTAAGCAATAGTATTGTCGATATTGATTATGTAATTGAAAATATGATTAGAGAAAATGCTCTGTATTGTCTACTTGGAGAAGCTAAAGTTGGTAAATCTGCTCTAGCTCTTCAAATAGCAAATTCTGTTTGTAATGGTATCCCTTTTCTAAACTTAAAAACCAATAAAACACCTGTTTTATATTTAAGTACAGAAATGAATCCATCTGAAACTATTAGTCGTGTTAATTTTATGGAATGTAACTTAAAAGAAAATAACTTTTTATACACTTTTCCAGAAGATAATATGACACAAATAAGTATATTAAAAGTTGAAAAAGAAATAAGTGAGTTCAAAGAAAAATACAATGGTAAATTGGTATTCATTGATATGTTTAATGGAATAAATTTTGGAAGTTATTATGATTTAAATAATTATCAAGATATGAGCCAAAAAATATTTCCACAACTACGTAAATTATGCAATGATTATAAAGTTACTATCATCATAGTTCATCATTTAAATCGTAAAGGTAAATCTCTAGGAAGTACTGCTATTGATACTTGTGTAGATGGTAAGTTAGCATTAAAACAAGATGAAAATATTAAATCAACTTTTTATTTAAGTTATGAAAGTAGAGATTATCCAAGTAAAGATTACGTACTGAAAAGAAATGATAATTTAATACTCAATATTGATGAAGATACCAAAGAAACACTTAATCCAAATTTAATTCAATTTTTAAAATATGCTATTAGTAAAAAAGAATTTACTTTTACTATTTCTGAAATGGTCAGTAAACTAAACTTATTTATTACTCCACCTGTTTTAGGTAAATTAATAGCAAGTAATAAAGAAGAATTAGAAAAACTAGGATTATTTATAGAATGTAAAAGAACTCAAACAGAAAGACTATATACTGCTAAATATAAGGAACCTCTAGAAATACTTACCAATGATATTTTTTCAGTAAGTAACAGCAATAATTCAGATGAGGAGGAAAATTATGGCAGTTAAACTATTAGACAAAGATGAGTGGACAAAAGATGGCCGTAAATGGATTTTTTATGACTATGTAAAGAATTTAGATGGAACTAGAAGAAAATATAAGTCAAAGAAGTTTTTCACTAAAACAGAGGCTTTAAAAGCCGAAAGAGAGTTTCTAACTATAAATACTGAAAGAAGTGATAAAGATCGTAATATGACTTTTAAAGATTTATATACTCTCTTCTATGCTTATAAAGAAGACAAAGTGAAATATACTACTTTAAAGACTTATCGTGATAGAGAAAAGTTTTTCAAAGATTTAGATAATGTTAAACTAAAAGATTTTAATATTGAACACTTTGAAAAATGGAAAAAACAAATAAATTCTTATGGATATACAACTAATCATAAAAATCATTTATTTAAATTCTTTAAAGAATTATTAAACTTTGCTACTAAATGGTACAATTTTAACTTTACTGCAACTTATAACAAAATGACTAATTTTACTGACCCAAATGAAATGCCTAAAGAAATGTTATTCTTTACTTATGATGAATTTAAAAAATTTATTTCAGTAGAAAATGATATATTGTATAAGACAATGTTTGAAACTTTATATTATTGTGGACTTCGTCGAGGAGAACTTAGAGGTTTAACTTGGAAAGACATTGATTTTGATAATCAATATTTAAGTGTTAATAAAAATATTGTTGCTACTCGTGGTGATGAAGGTAAATCATATATGGTAACTACACCAAAAACAAAATCAAGTATAAGAAATATTCCTATCCCTAAAGTTTTATTAGATGATTTAAAATTATTATATGAAGTTTCTAAAAGACATTATGGATTTAATGATGACTGGTATTTATTTGGAGATACAGAACCTATCACTAATGGAAAACTTAGATGTAGGAAAAATAAAAATTGTAAGTTAGCAGAAGTTAAACAAATTAGAATACACGATTTTAGACATAGTTGTGCATCACTTTTAATTAATAGTGGTGCAACTATAAATGTAGTTGCAAAGTATTTAGGCCATACAAAAATAGATGAGACATTAAATACTTATTCTCACCTATTTAAAAATCAAATGAATGAAATTGTAAACATTATCGACAAACTAAATTAAAATGGGTACCTATTTGGGTACCTA
>JBJEYJ010000063.1:0-2456 GCA_051886655.1 Bacilli bacterium
CTTATGCTTGTCCCATGATTTTAGGAGAGATTAAAAGATATTTAAGAGATAATTCTACTTTAAGAATTAGTAGGAGTATTAAAGATTTAGCATATAAGACTTTAAAGTTAAAAGAAGAATTAATGACTAGTGATGGGGTAGAACCTACAAATGCAGAAATTGCTAAAAGATTGGGAGTTACTGAATATGATGTTAGTAATGCTATTGAATCTTTAAAAGATCCTGTTAGTATGTATGAACCTATCTATAATGATGGGGGAGATACAATTTATTTATTTGACCAAATAAGTAATAAAAAGGAGGAATATGATATTGATTCTAAATTGGCTGTAGATAGGGCTATGAAGAATTTAAAAAATAGAGATCGATATATTATAGAAGAACGTTTTATTATAGGTAAGACACAAATGGAAATAGCTAGTGAATTGGGTATTAGTCAAGCTCAAATTTCTAGGATTGAGAAGAATGCTATTAAGACATTAAAGAAGAGTATTCGATAGTATTCTAAAGATTGATATTTAGAATATAATTAGTTAGGTGATTATATTTGAATTTATCTGAATTACAGGAAAAAGAGGTAATAGATATCTCTTCAGGTAAGAGAATAGGAACTATTATTGATATTATTATTAGTATGACTGGTACTATATCAAAACTTGTTTTAGAGGATAGAAAAATGACTCATAAGTTATTTTCAAATAATAAAGAAGATATTTATTTAGATTGGAAACAAATTATTAAAATAGGTGATGATATTATTTTAGTAGATAGTAAAAATAAATTAGATTATCCTTCTTAATTTATGGATTAAGAATATTATAATGTAATTTAATATTCTTTTTTTATTTATAAGGAAAGTACGATTTTAGACGATAACTAGTAGATAACACAAATAGACGCAATTATCTTGCGTCTATTTGTAATAATTTTTTTTTATTATTCGTGATTTAACCAATATTTTGATACCATTTTAAATTTACCACATCTATTACAGTCTAATGTTGATACTTTTTTGTTTGTTTTAAGTTCTTTATGTTTTGCTTTTCCACCCATTTCATCATATATGAAATCAGGTATAGTTTCTTCCAATCCACAGTTTAAACATATACTTTCTATATCTGGAATATAAGGTCCCATATCATCTAATAGAAAGTCAAAATTTTCATCCATTAAAATCCTCCGTTCACCATACACTTTCTGTGTATATCATTATAGTATCACATTTTGGGCATTTTAGTGGATCAATATTAAAAGAAACTTGAATATTTAGTCTCCATTTATTGATAGTTCTTTTAAATTCAATTGATTTTTCATTACATTTTCTAAACATTTCTTTTATTTTGTTTGTTACTATTTTTGTGGATTCATTATAACAACCATAATATCTAATATATTTTTGGTTCTTTTCTGGAATATGTAAAATTATTCTTGATATAAATTCAAAGGCGTGAATTTTTTCTATAACAATTTTATTATCTTCGTGTCTTTGATACCAGAAAGTTACATAAGTTCTATCATAATTTAAAATTCTAGATTCTGCCATAACAGGTCTAGAAACGTATCTAGTAACATATTTTATGAGTCCATCTATTGTTTTAAATTTAGAGGGTGGAGAAAAAACATAAAATCCATCGTTTAATTTTCTATACAAATCTCTTTTCAATTGTTTAAATTCTTTTGTATTAATTTCTTCATCAAGTAAATCTAAAAGAACTTTCATGAATCTTTTTCTAAAGGAAGCGTAAGCAAAGAAATTAACAGGAACAAATCCATCTTTATTTATACCACCTTCAAGCAAAATCATATGAATATGTGGATTCCATATTAAACTTCTACCATAAGTATGTAAAATTGATATGAAAGCAGGTGTAATATTTTTCTTTTTATATTTATCTTGAAACCAACTGTTAATAGTTATTTCACTAGCTTTAAAGAGTAATGATAATCTTTTTCTATCTTCTCTAAAGAATTTTCTTAATTCCTCTGGGATAGTCCAAACAATATGCCGATGTTTAAATTTGAATAATTTCGAGAAAATAGATATTTGTCTTTCTGTGTTGTATTTATTACCACAAGATGAACAAAGTCTAGATTTACAAGTATGAAAACAAATTTTTTCTTTACCACAGTTATGACATTTAAAAACATCAAAGCCTAAATCTAATGTTTTACATTTAATGGTTCTTTTAACATTATCAAATACAGTTTGTCTAATATTAAATTTAGGAAATTTATTTAGAAAGTTGTTCCAATGATCTTTGAATATATCTTTGATATGAAATACAACTTTTCTATTAGAGACTTTATCTTTATATTCATTAAAAATTTTATCATCTTGAGTACAAATAATTGCCATATTATCACTAACCTTAATCGATAATATTATATCAAAAGTTGGAATAAAAGAAAAACATCCCAAAGGGATGTAGATGAAACGAAGTTTCATTCTTTTTTTA
>JBJEYJ010000064.1:0-10509 GCA_051886655.1 Bacilli bacterium
TATTCCACCTGAACTTAGACCTATGATTCAACTTGATGGTGGTAGATTTGCTACTTCTGATCTTAATGATTTATATAGAAGAGTTATTAATCGTAATAATCGTTTAAAGAAGCTTATTGATTTAGGGGCTCCTTCTATAATAATTCAAAACGAAAAGAGAATGCTTCAAGAAGCGGTTGACGCATTATTTGACAATGGTCGTCGTGGTAAAAGCGTTACTGGTCCAGGAAATCGTCCTCTTAAATCACTTTCTAGTATGTTAAAAGGGAAACAAGGTCGTTTTAGACAAAACTTACTAGGTAAACGTGTTGACTATTCTGGTCGTTCTGTTATCATTGTTGGACCAAGTTTAAAAATGTATCAATGTGGTCTTCCTAAAGGTATGGCTCTTGAACTATTTAAACCTCATGTTATTCATGGTTTAGTAGAAAAGGGTATTGCTCATAATATTAAGGCTGCGAAAAAGCTTATTGATAATCAAGATGAAAGAGTTTGGGATGTTGTTGAAGAAGTTATTAAAGAACATCCAGTTATGCTTAACCGTGCTCCAACTCTTCATAGACTTGGTATTCAAGCATTTGAACCAAAACTTATTGGTGGTAAGGCTATTCGTCTTCATCCACTTGTTTGTCCAGCGTTTAATGCTGACTTTGATGGTGACCAAATGGCTGTTCATGTTCCTTTATCTGAAGAAGCTCAAGCTGAAGCTAGACTTTTAATGCTTGGGGCTAATAACATTCTTCATCCAAAGAGTGGGGAACCTGTTGTTACTCCTGCTCAAGATATGGTTCTTGGTAATTATTATCTTACTATGGAAAAAAGTGATGAAGATGAAGGGCGTGTATTTAAGAATTCTAATGAAGCTTTGATGGAATATGAAAGAGGAGATTTAAAACTTCATACAAGAATAGCAGTAAAGGTTAATTCATTTAAACATAAGTTATTCTCTGAAGAACATAAAGATGATTATTTAATTACTACAGTTGGTAAACTTATATTTAATGAAATTCTTCCTGATACTTTCCCTTATATTAATGAACCTACTAAGGAAAATATTGAAAAGATTACTCCAAGTAAGTATTTCTTAAAGCCTGGTACTAATATACCAGAAGCTATTAAGAAAATGCCTCTTGTAGAACCTTTCCCTGTTAAAACTTTGAAACAAATAATTGCTCAAATCTTTAAACTTTATAAAACTACTGAAACTTCTATTATGCTTGATAGACTTAAAGATTTAGGATTTAAATATTCTACTGTTAGTGGAGCAACTGTTTCTAGTCATGATGTTGCTACTAGTTCTCATAAACCTGAGATAATTGCTAATGGTAAGAAAATGGTTGATAAGATTAACAAGCAATATTCTAGAGGTTTAATTACTGAAGAAGAAAGATATGAAAGTGTTATTAATGTTTGGTATAAAGCAAAAGATGAAGTTCAAGCTGAACTTCAAGAAATTGCTGATAAATCTGTTGATAATCCAATTTTCATGATGATGAAGAGTGGTGCGCGTGGTAAGATTAGTCAGTTTGTTCAACTTTCTGGTATGCGTGGACTTATGTCTAAACCAGGTGGACGTGTTATCGAAATTCCAGTTATTTCTTCATTTAAAGAAGGATTATCAGTTTCTGAATTCTTCTTATCTACACATAGTGCTCGTAAAGGTAGTGCCGACACTGCACTTAATACTGCTTCTTCTGGATATTTAACAAGAAGACTTGTTGATGTTTCTCAAGATGTTATTGTTAAGGAAGCTGATTGCTCTACTGACTTTGGTGTTTCTGTTGAAGCGTTTATAAATGAAAAAGATGGTACTGTAATTGAAGGACTTTACGATCGTATTGTTGGAAGATATGCAAGTAAAAAAGTTATTAATCCTGAAACTAAGGAAGTAATTGTAGAAAAAGATGCTCTTATTACTGAAAAAGAAGCTGAGAAAATAGTTAATGCTGGTATTCAAAAAGTTGAAATAAGAAGTATTCTTACTTGTAATACTCATAATGGTGTTTGTCAAAAATGTTATGGTAGAAACCTTGCTACTGGTAATATTGTTGAAGTTGGTGAGGCTATTGGTATTATGGCTGCTCAATCTATCGGAGAACCTGGAACTCAACTTACTATGAGAACTTTCCATACTGGTGGAGTTGCTGGTGGAGAAGATATTACTCAAGGTCTTCCTCGTGTTGAAGAATTATTTGAAGCACGTAATCCAAAAGGACAAGCTACTATTGCTACAATTGAAGGTAAGATTAAAGATATTAAAGAAGATCATGGCAAGTATAAAATTAAGATTAAAAATAAACTTGATGAAATTGAACATATTACTAATTATGGTGCTAAACTTAGAGTTTCTAAGGGTGATGAAGTTACTGTTGGAGAAAAACTTACTGAAGGTAATATTAGTCCTAAAGAATTACTTGCGGTTACTGATCCAATTACGACTCAAACATATATCTTAAAAGAAATTCAAAAAGCTTATAGGGCTCAAGGTGTTGATATTAGTGATAAACATATCGAAGTTGTTGTAAGTAGAATGATTTCTAAGATTAGAATATCTGATGGTGGAGATACAGAACTTTTAATTGGAAGTTTAGTTAATATTAAAGACTTTACTGATGTTAATAAAGATGCAATTCTTAAAGGTAAAAGACCTGCGACTGGTAAACCAATTCTTCTTGGTATTACTAAGGCATCTCTTGAAACTGAATCATTCTTATCTGCTGCATCATTCCAAGAAACTACTAGAGTTTTAACTGATGCTTCAATAAAAGGTAAAGTGGATACTCTTCAAGGACTTAAAGAAAATGTTATTATTGGTAAACTTATTCCTGCGGGAACTGGTGCTAAACAATATAGAGATGTTTCTTATGAACTTAAAAAACAATTTTTATCTGATGAACCTATGGAGGTTTTAGAAGAAGAATTTATGGATTGAAGTTGATTGTTTGCTATATTTATTGAAATATGAGAGATTATTGTGAAAAGTACAATAGTCTCTTTTATTTCAAATGTAAGAAATTAGCAAATTTGGTTGATATATAGTTTGATTTTTTGTATAATATGTTGAAAGGAGTTGAGTTATATGAAAGATAAAGAACAAATTACTTTAAAAAATACTAAAGCTGAGATATTAGAGGCGTTAAATGAATCTTTAAAAAGAGAAAAGGAACTTTCAAAGAGTAAATCTGATCCTGTTAAAGAGCAAAAGAAAAGGAAAGAAGAAGAAGCTACAAAAGAAACTAAGGTTAATGTTGAGGCTAATATATTTTCTAATCAATTGAATGAAAAATACAACAATTTATTAATTGCTATTGATGTTATGGAGAAAAAGTTAAAAGAATTATATGATGTTGATGGAGAACTTAATAATCTTACTTTGGTTGTTAATACACATAAAGATTTAGTTCGTTCTTTGACAGAAAAAGAGAAAAATAAGAGTTTAGAAATTGAAACAAAAATTAGCAAACTTGAGTCTGAATATAAGGAAAAAGAAGAAGAAGTTAAGAAGAGCTACGATAAACTTATTAGAAATTTAAAAATTGAACGTGAGAGAGAAGTTGAAGAATATAATTATAAGATAAAGCGTGATAGAGAAATTGAAAATAATAAGTGGATTGATGAAAAGAATAAACGCTTGGCTGAAATAACAAATAAAGAAGAAGAAACTAGAAAATTACTTGCTGATGCTAAGGAAAAAGAAAAAAGATTTGAAGAACTTGAATCTGAAGTTTCTAAGATGCCTGGTCTTTTACTTGAAGAATATGATAAAGGTAAAAATGATGCTATCAAAGAACTTTCTAAGGATTTTAAATATGAAAAAGATTTGCTTATTTCTGAATATAAGAATACTATTGATAGACAAAATGATAAGATTGAATCTCTTTCTTTAGAAATAGAAAAGCTTAATGAAATGAATAAGAATTTACAAATAAAAATGGATAAAGCTTATTCTGAACTTAAGGATATAGCCACTAAAACTGTTGAGGCTAATGGAGGAGTTAAAATTCTTGGAAATAACAATTCTGAAATAAATAAGTAAAATTGTAACGATGGTTGAGAATTCTTGGCCTTTTTCTTTTTTATGATAGTTGTTAGTTTTTATTTGTTTTGTATAATGTTTTTGAAAAGTTTATATCTATTCAGTTTTGGTTTTTGTGTGATTTTAATATAATGAAAGGAATGACTTGATATGAATAAGAAAATAGTTGTATTTGGAGGGGGTACAGGTATTAGTTTTTTAGTTCGTGGTTTAAAGAAATTTCCTGTTGATTTAACTTGTGTTATTTCTGTTTCTGATAATGGTTCTAGTACTGGAAAACTTCGTGAGGAATTTTTTATGCCTGCAATGGGTGATGTTAGAAATGTTATTGTTAATTTATCTGATGCTAATGACAAGATAAAGGAGCTTTTGCAATATAGGTTTGATACTTATACTGATTTAGATGGACATCCTGTTGGAAATCTTATTATGGTTGCTATGTATAATATTACTGGTAGTCTTAAGGAAAGCATAAAAGTTCTTGGAGATTTCTTGAATGTTCGTCATAAAATTTTACCTTTAAGTGAAGATTATCTTACTTTAATGGCGGAAACTGAAAATGGAGAAATTATTTATGGTGAGAGTGAAATAGGTCATGATAGAAGAAAAATAAAAGAACTTTTTTATGATGAAGATCCTAATGTTGATAAGGAAGTTTTGGAAGAAATAAATTCTTCTGATCTTATTATTTTTAGTATAGGAAGTTTATATACAAGTATAATTCCACATTTATTATCTAGTGAAGTTGTTAATGCGATAGATAAATCAAAAGCTAAAATTTTGTATACTTGTAATGCTGTTGGACAAGTTTTTGAAACTGAAGGTTATACTGTTTCTGATCATGTTAAAATGATTAATAAATATCTTGGAAAGAGAAAAGTAGATGCCGTTATTGCTGCAGATAGTAATCTTCCTAGTGAAGTCCTTGATAAGTACATTTTTGTTGAAAATAAAAGTTTGGTTAAAGTTGACAAGGATAAACTTGATGAAATTGATTGTGAACTTATTTTAGAAGATTTACTTGTGATAGAAGATAATTATATTAGACATGATGATTTGAAGTTTGCTACTTGTATTTTTAATTATTTGATGAGGTGATAAAGGTGTCTTTTACTACTGAAATTAAAAATGAAATTTGTTCTAATGAATATTCGAGATTAGAGAGTATTGCTATGCTTTCAGGATTTCTTAGAAATAATTATGAAGTTTTAGAAGGAAAAATAGTTCTTTTGTCTGAAAATCCTAAAGTTGTTAGAAAAGTTTTTTCTCTTTTTAAAGAATTATTTGATGTTAATCCTGTTATTGTTCAAGGAAAAAGTATTAATTTTAATAAAAAAAATTATTATAATATTTTTATATCAGAAAAAGTAGATATCATTAGTAGTAGTTTGATGCTTTTAGATGAAAAAGGTGCTTTTGTTTCTTCTCTTCCAGATTATTTTTTGGATTCTGAAGATTTAAAACGTTCTTATCTTCGTGGAGTTTTTTTAGCTAGAGGTAGTGTAAATGATCCAAAAAAATCTAGATATCATTTGGAGTTTTTAGTTGCTGATAAGAGTGAGGCTTATTTTCTTAAGGATTTACTTGGTTTTTTTGGAATAAGTGCGAAAGTTATATTAAGGGATAAGGGTTATATGACTTATGTTAAGGAAGCTGAAAAGATAGGAGATTTTCTTAGGATAGTTAGTGCTAATAATGCTATTTTATATTATGAAGATATTCGTATTTATAGAGATCATAAAAATATGACTAACAGACTTAATAATTGTGAGCAGGCTAATGTTGATAAAATTATTAATGCTAGTGAAAGACAAATGATTGATATTAATTTGATTAAAGATAAGATAGGGCTTGATGCTGTTGATGAAAAACTTAAAGAAGTTATAATTTATCGTGAGAAATATCCTGAGTCTTCTATGTCTGAACTTAGTTATATAATTAGTTCGGAACTTGATAAAAAAATAACTAAGTCAGGACTTAGTCATAGACTTAGAAAAATTCATGAGATTGCTGAGAAAATTAGAAATGAAAAAAATTAGATTTGTTTATCTAATTTTTTATTTTGTAAATAGTTTTGGTATGTTTTTCTTTGGAAGTAACATTTTTAAGTCTTTGTTTATTGTTATTCTATATTTTTTTTGTTCATCTTTTAGTTTTTCTCCATCTATTGTCCAATCATTTTTTACTTTTTCTTTGAAATTTATTTCTATTTCATTAGAGGTATGACAATAAATTCCTGGAACGTTTGTTATGCCCGTTTTGACAAGTAAGATTATTGTTTTTACTAAATCCTTTCTTCTTGTGATATTACAGAACATTATTTCGAACTTATCATCGTCTAATTTTACATTTTTATATATGTTATTGAATCCTGCGATTCTATTGGCATTTGATATTAATATTAATGAGTAGAATCCATGATATGTAACTCCATCTATTTTGTATTCTAGTTCATATAGTTTGGTCATTTGAAAAAATTCTTTTAATCCATTTATTAGATATGCTAAATGTCCTAGTTTCTTTTTTAGTTTTCTTGATGTTTGGTAAGGTACATTAATAAATTTACCAAATCCTGCGACGTAAAAAAATGGTTGATTATTTATTAGTCCTAGGTCTACTTGTTTTATTTCTCCATCAAGGATTTTTTCTACATTTTTAATTATATTTTTGTTTAATCCTAGCATATGTCCAATATCGTTAGTTGTTCCTACTGGAATGTGAGATAGAATTAGTTTTTCTTTTCTTTGATAGTTTCCTGTTACTATTTCATTAAAAGTTCCATCTCCTCCGATGGATAGGACTAAATCTGCTTTTTTTATGTTTTTTACGTAGTTTTTTGCATCACCGTTTTTTTCGGTAAAGTAAATTTTTGTTTTATAGTTGTGTTCTTCTAGTTTTTTAATTACTTCATCTAAAACTTTTCCTTTTATTCCTTTACCACTTTCTTGATTGCAAATAAGTTCACAGGTTTTCATAACATCACCATCTTTATTATACAAAAATTATTTTTTGTTTTCAATGATTTTATCTATTAGACCATAGTTTTTGGCTTCTTTGCTTGATAAAAAGTAATCTCTTTCTGTGTCTTGTTCTATTTGCTCTATAGTTTTTCCGGTGTTTTTTGCTAGTATTTTATTCAATTTATCTTTTATTTTTAGAATGTGCTCTGCTGCTATTTTTATTTCTGTTGCTTGACCACTGGCACCACCGAGAGGTTGATGTATCATTATTTCTGAATTTGGAAGAGCCATTCTTTTTCCTTTTTCTCCACTTGATAGGAGAAATGCTGCCATAGACGCTGCCATACCTATACAGATTGTTGATACTTTGCTTTTAATAAAATTCATAGTATCATATATTGCCATTCCAGATGTTATGGACCCACCTGGTGAGTTTATGTAAAGCTCTATGTCTTCATTTGATTCTGAGTCTAAATATAGAAGCTCTGCTACTACGATGTTAGATGTTTGATCATTTATTTCGCCATTTAGAATTATTATTCTATCTTTTAGTAATCTTGAATAAATATCATAACTTCTTTCACCATTTACTTCTTTTTCTATTACTGTTGGAATTAAGTTCACTTTTATCACCTGTTATTAAAATATGTAAAAAAAATTAATATATTCGTATCAAAAATTTACATATTGTGATAAAATATTAATATAGAATTAAGAGGGTGTTAATATGGAAAAGATTAAAGTTAAAGTAAATGATAAAGAATATGATTTTGATAAGGGTATTACTCTTTTGGAAATATCTCATAAAATATATAAAGGAAAATTTCCTGTTTTGGTAGCTTTTATTGATAATGAGATTTTTTCTCTTGATAAAAAAGTTAATGGTAATTGTACTGTGAGATTTGTTAATGTTCTTGATCCTGTTGGAAATAGAATATATCAAAAAGGTCTTTTGTTTGTACTTGTTTATGCTTTTAAAGAACTTTTTGGATATGATTATTATGTAAAGGCTTGTCATTCTATTGATAAGGCAATAAAGCTAAGAACTAATTTACATCTTAATCATGATAGGATAAAAATGCTTAAGAGTAAAATGAGGGAAATCATTGATGCTGATATGCCTATTACTAAATGTTTAGTTAGTAGAAAAGAAGCTAGAAAGTATTTTAATAGTACTTTTGATAATGCAAAAGCTGATACTTTTATTTATAATACTAATCATTATGTTACTTTGTATAAACTTGGTGATTTGTATGATTATTTCTTTACAGAAATGCCTGTTTCTACTGGAGTATTTACTGATTTTGATTTGTATTTTTTAGATAAAGGTTCATTTATTTTACAATTTCCTGTAGCTAATTCTTTTGGAAAAATACCTGAGTATGTTAATAGAGAAAAGATAATTGAAGCTTTTGATGAGAATTATGCTCTTTCTAAAAAACTTGGTATATTTAATAGTGCTGATATAAATATGGCTGTTTGTGATGGGAAAATTTCTGATATTATAAAACTTACAGAAACTATTTCTAGTAATAAGTTACTTGAACTTGCAAAGGGAATTTATGACAGAAAGAATAATCTTAAAATTGTTTTGATAGCAGGACCTTCTTCAAGTGGGAAGACTACTACTTCTAAGAAGCTTTCAATGTTTCTTAAGAGTTTTGGTTTAAATCCTAAACCTATTTCTATTGATGATTACTTTTTAAGTCGTGAGGATACTCCGAAACTTCCAAATGGAGAATATGATTTTGAGTCTATTCGTGCAGTTAATATAGATTTATTCAATGATCATTTGACTCGTCTTATTAATGGTGAAGAAGTAGATGTTCCAACTTTTAACTTTTTCAAGGGAAAAGGGGAATATTTAGGAAAGAAAATAAAACTTGATAATGGTGATATACTAATTATTGAAGGACTTCATGCTGTTAATGAGGAACTTACTAAGTCTATTCCTAAGGATAAAAAGTTTAAAGTTTATATTTCTCCCCTTACTGATCTTAATATTGATAATCATAATATGATATCTAATACTGATGTTAGACTTCTCAGAAGAATTGTTAGAGATAATAGAACTAGGGGATATAGTGCTGAAGATACTATTAAAAGTTGGCAAAGAGTTCGTGATGGAGAAGATAAGTACATTTTTCCTTTTCAAGAAGATGTTGATTATGTTTATAACTCATCTCTTATGTATGAGATAGGAGTTTTAAAACTTTATGCGGAACCGCTTCTTTTTGGAATTGATAATACATCACCTTATTATGAAGAGGTTGTTAGACTTTTGAATTTCTTAGGTATGTTTGTAGGAATTCCTACTGATGAAATACCTAGTGAATCTATACTTAGAGAATTTATTGGTGGTAGTTATTTTGAATAGGAGGATATTTTTATGAGAGTTGCAATAAATGGATTTGGTAGAATTGGTAGACTTATTTTTAGAATTATGAATGAGAGTGATGAGTTTGATATTGTTGCAATAAATGATTTGAGTGATGCTAAACAACTTGCTCATTTACTTAAATATGATTCTAGTCAAGGAAGTTATAGAAAAGAGGAAATAAGTTATAAAGATAATTATTTGATTGTGGGAAATAAGAGAATAGTTGTATTTTCTGAAGCTGATCCTGTTAATTTACCTTGGGATAGATTAGATATTGATATGGTTTTTGAGTGTAGTGGTCATTTTACAAAGGAAGAAGATGCTAATAAACATATTTTAGCAGGTGCAAAAAAGGTTATTATATCTGCTCCGGCGAAGGGAAATGTTAAAACTATTGTTTATGGTGTTAATGAAGGAATTTTAACTGGAGATGAAAAGATTATTAGTGCAGCTTCTTGTACTACTAATTGTTTGGCCCCAGTACTTAAAGTTGTTAATGATAATTTTGGTATAAAAAGAGGTTATATGACTACTATACATGCTTATACTAATGATCAAGTAATACTTGATGTTTCACATAAAAAAGGAATTGAAGCAAGGCGTGGTAGAGCAGGTGCTGTTAATATTGTTCCTTCTTCTACTGGTGCTGCTAAAGCAATAGGGCTTGTTATTCCTGAACTTGATGGAAGGCTTAAAGGGTCTGCTATGAGAGTACCTGTTTCTGATGGTTCTGTTGTAGATTTAGTTTTAGAACTTGAAAGAAATGTTACAATTCCCACTTTAAATAATGCTTTTATTAATGCTAAAACAGATGTTTTAGAAGCTACTTATGATCCAATTGTATCTAGTGATGTTATTGGGGATACTCATGGAGGAGTAGTTGATCTATTGCTTACTGATATTTTAGAAGTTGATGATAAGCAATTTGTTAAAATTGTTGCATGGTATGATAATGAAATGGGATATTCAAGTCAAATGGTAAGGTGTGCTAAATATTTTGCCAGTTTGATTAAATAATTGAGATTGATGAGTGAAGAACTCGTCTTTTTTTTTGAAAATTAAAATGAAAGACTAGGTACTTTCATTTTTTTTGGTAATAGTATATATGAAAGGAGATAAATATGCTAGAAGAA
>JBJEYJ010000065.1:0-1200 GCA_051886655.1 Bacilli bacterium
ATTATCTTTTAAATACATAAACACTTCTGTATTATTAACAGGATTATCTGTTAACAAGTATTCATTTTCATTATTAGTTATCCGATAATCATTAGTAACATAATCTTTTAAATTAACAAGTTCATAATTAGTAGAATAAATACTAGAATAATCTCTCCTGTAAAGTGAAACTCTAATATTTGGATTATTTAAAACTGATGAATACTTATATTTAAAAATCAAAGTATTGTTTTTATTAAGTGTATGACCAGTTTCTCCATTTATAATTACTAATTCATCACTAATATCAACTTTTAGTCCATATAAAGTATCAAGTACAGTAAATGGTATAGTAACACTATCAGAAGAAACAAGTCCATAATATATACCATCAGGAGATCCAAATGATTCAATCTTCATGGTATAATTACCTGGTCCTAAAGAATCAGTAGTATGAAGCTTAATCCTTGAAGCCACATTAGAAACCTTTTCAGCAATATTAATCCTAACAGATCCATCTATTCTAGGATAATATGTTTTTCCATCAAGTTCATAACTAAATCCTAATAAACTTGAACCACTTACTTGCTTATTTTCATCATTTAAAATAGTTATTTTTATACCAAGTTGATTATCATAATAATTAGTATCATTTACAATTTTACCATTAACGGTATTTTGAATAAAATTAGTCTCAACATTAAGATTAACAATATCTCCAGGATAAATATTAGTCTTTTCAAGTTCCCCTTGAACATCAATAACAGCCCTTTTATTATAATGTAAATTATATTTCATCAAACTTTGTTCAAATCCTAAAACACTTACTCTAGTCTGATTATTCTGATCACGAAGTTCAATTAATAGTGTCTTATTTAAAACATCTTCAATTATATCACTCTCTCCAAAATCTATAATAAAGATAAACTCTTCATGAACTGACAAAGAAGTATCATCATAATATCTCGCGTTATTCGAAGCATCGTCATAATTATTATTCTGACTAGTACTACCCATTTTTATAAACTTTGAAAAATTATAAGAAACTTCATTTTCTGCACTAAATTCTACTAAAGCATTCTGATAATCTTCATTTGAAACTACATAATAGTAATATTCAGGAGCATTATGATCTTTATAATCTATCATAGTAATCTTAGTCTTTTCAGGAAGAACATAATCAGAAACTAAACTACGATGATATCCAGTTTTATAAAAGTC
>JBJEYJ010000065.1:1300-2375 GCA_051886655.1 Bacilli bacterium
ATCCTAAAACATAACTACCTCCAGTGAAATAATATAATTCATTAGAAGAAATACTACTTCCATAATCATAAGTATCACTATACATAGCAGTTTCTATATCACCTTCTCTAGAATATTGATACATTCCAAAGAAAGTCATTCCATCAACATCTCCGTAAGCAGTAATATTTTCATTTGTTGCAATATTTAATACTTTTCCTTCAAGCATATAAACTCTATTATCAACATTTTTAGTCACTGTTTTAGTTTCATCATCTATGATAACTGTTGCCTTTACTTCATTTTCTCCAATATCAACAGCACTTACAAATTTTTTCAAAAGATTTGCACCAGTTTTTAAATACATTACAGAATTATTTTTTAACTTTAATAAATCCACTCTACTGATTGAGAATAATTCATCAGCATATTCATTAGTTCTATCAGTTGCACCTTGAAGCTGAAAATGAGAATTACTTATCGTTACTCTACTTGCTCTTTGAATAGAAATATTTTTCTTAATATCACTAGCTGTACCATAATTATCTATATCTATATAACTATATCCTGTAGTAGAAGATGCATTACCACTTCCAAATATAGAACCATCTATATCAAAGCTATCGTGATTATTTCCATCTATTTTTATATCTATTCCTTCAGTAACACTAATGAAAGAGAAATCATAGTTTTCACTACCAGAAGCATTAGCTTCTCCTCCACCAAAAACTGTACCTTTAATATAGATATTTCCTTTTATTAAATCATCGCTATTTTCAATAGTATCAATACCAATATTTAATTTTGTTTTTCCATATACGACAGATGTATTAGCACCACCATAGACATTTTTACCAATAGTTGCACCGGCAATACTTACTGAACTAGAACTATTATTAGCACTTTCAGTACCAGTAGCTGCAGCATTTCCTCCACCAAAAACATGTTTTTGAATATTACTTACACCATCAATAGTTAAAGTAGTATTTTTATTAACCACTGCTGAAGCACCATTTCCTCCAGCATAAACACTTTCATCAATAGTAGAAGAAGATATATAAACATTAGTATTAGTACCAACAGTACCAGCATTTCC
>JBJEYJ010000066.1:0-2359 GCA_051886655.1 Bacilli bacterium
CTGGCTTAAAATGATAATTTGATAATTAGATAACTGATTATCAGTTGTTTATTTCTTGTTTTAAGAATATGTGATTGACTACCTATTTTTCTTGCGTATTATGAGTATTTGATGTAATTTTGCAGCAAAACAAAAAATAATATGGTTATGAAAACTCTAAAAAAGATTTTATTATGCTTATTATTACTCATTCCTTTAAATGTGATTGCCGGTAAGGAAATTAAAATAAAGGAAACTTATCCCACAATTGGTCCAAGGACTTCCGTCCCCTCAGTAGATGCCACCCTTTATTCCGACTATATCCTATTGGATATTAATAGGTATTACGGAAGTGTTGTGGTTGAGGTAGAGAATGAAGAGTCAGGAGAAGTCGCTTCGTCGGAGTACTTCGTCAATAGCAGGGACTCTTTCACCTTTGACATTCCCGACATGCCTGTAGGAGCTTATAGTATAAGGATTCGTTTTAGTAACGGGGTGGAGTATTATGGGCAATTCACAATCGATATCCTCTTACCATAAAAGATTACAATACTTTTGAAGATAAATAATTTTAAATGTAATAAACGATATGAAAAAAAGAATTTATTTTGTTAGTGCTGCAACATTCTTATTGGCATCAACATTATGTTTGAAGTCAAGGCATTATGGAAGTCCATTACCAATTGATAATTTAATGTTGCAAAATGTGATGGCTTTGTCTGAAGACAACGAGAATAATGGCTATTTTGTTATTAGTTGGAGTAAAACAATTAAAGAAGAAGAAACAAAAACGGAAATCAAGAGATACATAATCACTCATACCACCTGTCCTTCTGGTGGCACGAAGGCTTGTGTTCCAGGTAGTAAAGAAAGTGTACAAATAATCAAAAAATATTTATGAAAAATTTCTTTGTTTTCTTTTTTGTCGGTTTCATGATATCTTGTGCCAATGACATTACTGACAACAAAATTACTTTAGATATTGATGGCGCAGAAGAAAGAGTGCCATCAATATCCGAAGTCAAGGCAATAGTGTTAGAAACTAATGATACAAATTTAGTTGGTGCTATTAGCAAGGTCTTGGTTCGCAATAATCATATTTATATATTTGATAGGAATAATGGAAAGATTTCTATATTTTCAATTGATGGTAGGCACCTTTCAACCATAGATAGACGTGGAGCAGGACCACAGGAGTATATCTTGCCTATAGATATGGATGTTGATAATAATGGAAATATTTTTGTAGCTGATGCAAGTAAAAGAAATGTAGTCGTTTATACACCAAATGGGAAATTTATTAAAAAGATAGAAGTAGGGCGTGTATTTACAGGACTTGGAATAATTGACGAGAACAATATTTGGTTAGCAAACGTATCAGAGGAGTCAAATCTAAATGTTAAGTTGGCTTTTTTTGATGTAATAAACAAGAAAATCAATACGGTTTGTAGTGCAAAGGTTGATGGTGAAATTGAGTTGCCAATGGTTTCTCCTTCACCTTTCTTTAGATCTGGTGAAAAATTGTATTTTTATGATCGTTTTTCACCTTATTGCTTTTCATTAAACAATAATGGGATAATGTCTGATACTATTATGGTTTTATCAGAACGTCTTCCTAATAAACAAGATGTGGAAAAATGGGTGAAACAACCGCAATCAATACAAACTACAGACAAAATAACTGGTATTTCGGCATTGTATTTTACAGATAACTTAATGTATATATCTTTTGCCTCTCAAACATATAATAAAGTATTGTGTTTGAAAAATCAAAAGCCAATTGTGTTTAATTCATTTAATAATGACAGGACAATGCATTTGAATCAGGTCATTTATGCGTCATGCGGTAAGTATATGTTATCATATATGTCTGCGGATGAATTCGTTTCAAATAAATCCTTTTATGGCGATGATTTAAAGGCTATAGCGACTAATATAAAACCAGATAGCAATCCTATTATTATATTGTATGGCTTTAAATAGATTAAGTAATGAACAACCAGTTACTTCTGTTAAAAAAATATTAGATATCTCGTATTGTAGAGATGCCAGGTATGTTATGCTTCTAATATATGAAAGGTTTGGAACGGATGTATCTGCTCTATGATGTTGGCAAAAAAACAAACGACAGGTATTGTTGTTAACGACTATGTTTAGGATGATAACAATGTTCCTATGGATACATCAGCATGCTGCTTATTATTCTGGGTACTATTGTTTAAATGAATTGAAAAGGCTTGTTAAAAAAGTATATAATTTTGCGTGTTCTGATGCCATTATCAAAAAAAGATGTACCTTTGTATTCAAATTTGACTGAATCATAAGCATCTTTAATGGCAATGAATGGGACTAAAGCATATTTTACGTTACTTATTGCATT
>JBJEYJ010000067.1:0-10183 GCA_051886655.1 Bacilli bacterium
ATTTAAAAACTAAAATGCATATTCAGCTTAATATAACCTGGGGACTAGGATTAGATAAAGCTATTAAATCATGTTATATGATCTATGATAAAGAAAATGATAAATGTTACTGCGATAAACTTAAAATAATAGAAATAAACATGGATAAAATAATGAATATGTGGTATCATGGAGATAAGAAAAAGGCTCTAGAGTATAAATACTTTTTAATGCTAGATTTAGAGCCAAAAGATTTAGATGTTGTATGCAAAGGAGATAAGATGATGGAAAAGTACAAAGAAAAGATAGAAAAACTAAATGAAGATCCAGAGTTTATAGAAGTAGTATCAAAAGAAAAGGACGCAGAGTTGGTATATAATAGTCTTATAACTGAAGGTTATGAACAAGGAACAATTGAAATAGCAAAAAATTTACTTGATAATAATGTCTCAGTTGATATTATTATAAAAAGCACAGGTCTTTCTAAAGAAAAAATAGAAGAACTCTCTAAAAAATAGAAGAGTTCTTTTATATTTTAAAAGAACTAGGAATTGGATTTTATTATATATAAAATTTCACAACAGGTTTTATTATCTATAAAAAGATAATTACTTTATAATAGAATACTCTAGTAATACCAATATATTTAGAACTATTTATAAAATTAATAATCCCAGGCAAATAACCTTTTTTTGCTATAGACTTTATTTTGTGATAAACTAGTAGTGGTGTTATATATGACTGAGTATATCGATAAATATTTAGAATATCTTTTATATCAAAAAAATTATTCAGAAAATACAATTACTAGTTACGAGGAAGATTTAGAGTTTTTTAAGAAGTATTTAGAAGAAAACAAGATAAATTTTTTAAAAGTAGATTATGCTATTATAAGAAAGTTTTATAATTACATGGATAATCTCGGATTTTCTAAAAGTACTATTTCAAGAAAAGTAAGTTCTCTAAGAAGTTTTTATAAGTATTTAGCAAGAAATAATTATATTTCTTATAATCCCTTTTTACTAACAAAAGGTCCTAAAAAAGATAAACTTCTTCCAAAGTTTTTATATTATAATGAACTTGAAGAATTATTTAATGCTTGTGAACTTGATAATTTATATGGAATAAGAGATAGATTAATACTTGAAATGTTATATGCTACTGGTATGAGAGTTGGAGAACTAGAATCAGTGAAGATAAATGATATAAATTTTTATGATAATTCCATAAAAATATTAGGTAAAGGAAACAAAGAAAGAATAGTTTACTTTGGAGAATATGCTCGTGAAATACTTGACCTATATCTTTCTAAAAGAAAGGACAAGTGCAAGTATTTATTTATAAATAATCATGGTAATAAATTAACTTCTAGAGGAATCAGCTATATACTAAATAAAATAATTGATAAAACTAGTTTAAATACTAAAATATCTCCTCATATGATAAGACACACTTTTGCAACCCACATGTTAAATGAAGGATGTGACCTGTTAACAGTACAAGAACTTTTAGGACACGAGTCTTTAAGAGCTACTCAAGTGTATACTCATATTACAAATGATAGATTAAAGGATGTATATTTAAAAACTCATCCTAGAAATAAAGAAAGGATTAAAGAAGATGAAATATAAAAATATAATAGAGAAATTAAAAGAATATGATTTAGTGGAACTTTATGATGATATAGATATAGAATTTTCTTATTTATCATATAATTCAAATGATGTAAAAGAGAATGCATTATTTATTTGTAAAGGAGTGGAATTTAAGAAAAGTTACTTAGAAGATGCCATAGAAAAAGGTACCACATGTTATGTAAGTGAAAAGGACTATGATTTAAATATTCCAAAAATTATTGTTAAAGATGTAAGATGTGCATTAGCACTAATATCAAGTCTTTTCTATCCAGACAACTTATTTAAAATAGGCATTACAGGTACTAAAGGAAAGACCACTACTAATTATTTTATTCATAATATTTTGAAAAATCATTTAGGATATGAACCTGGTATTTTTGCAACTCATTATTTTTACACTGGTAAAACAAGTGGAGAAAATCATTTAACAACTCCAGAAAGTTTAGAACTTCATAAGTATCTAAATGAAATGGAAGAAGAAAACCTTAAATACATGTCAATGGAAGTATCTAGTCAAGCAGAGTATCATAAAAGAGTCTTTGGTATGAGTTTTGATATTGGATGTTTTCTTAATATAAGTGAAGATCATATTTCACCACTTGAACATAAAAATTTTGATGAGTATTTAAGATGTAAATTAGAGTTTTTGAAAAAGTGCGATACAGTAATCGTCTATAAACATACTGATTGTTACGAAAAGGTAATAGAAACTGTTAAAGATAAAAAAATAATAACTTTCGGTTATTCAAAAGATTGTGATTATATAATAAAAAATATTATTAATAACGATGGTTTATCTTTTGAATTAGAGCGCGATAATAAAACACAAACCTATGAAATATCAATGGCAGGTAGATTTAATGTTATAAATGCTTGTTGCGCGATTATTGTTTCTAATTTGATAGGGGCATCTTATGATAGTATTTTAAAAGGACTTCTTGAAACAGAAGTATCTGGAAGAATGAATATTATAAAAGGTGGAACATGTCCAATTATCGTTGATTACGCTCACAATGAACTTAGTGCTAGGGCATTATATGAATCACTTAAGGAAGATTATCCAAATAAAAAAATAAAAGTAGTATTCGGTTGCCCTGGAGATAAAGGCGTAAACAGAAGACGCGATATGGGCCTTCTTGCAGGAGAATATGCTGATTATATATATTTAACCGCAGAAGATCCTGGACATCTAAAAGTAAGAGAAATATGTGAAGACATTGCAAGCTACATAGAAAAATATCATCATAATTATGAAATAATTGAAGATAGAGAAACTGCGATTGTAAAAGCAATAAATGACTCTACTAAAGATGATGTAATAGCACTTCTTGGAAAAGGTGATGAGAATTATCAAATCATAGATGGAAAATGGATTCCTTATGAAACTGATAGTGTTATTGTAAAAAAAGAATTATCTAGAATAAAAGAAAATTCCTAATGAAAGGAGTTGATTAGTATGGAAAAACTTAATATGAGTAAAATATGTGAATTTACAAAAGGAAGTTTTCGTCTTGGTGAAAAAGAATCATTTATTGAAAACATAGTAATTGATAGTAGAGAAGCAACTTCAAAATCTTTATTCATTCCTATTATTGGAGAAACTCATGACGGACACAATTTTATGGAAGATGCATATAAAAATGGATGCCGTAATTTTATTGGTGATAAAAATCATGAATTTAAAAAAGATGATATAAATCTAGTTACTGTTAATAATACCACTGAAGCTTTTGGACTAATAGCTAAAGAATATAAAAAAAGTTTAGATATTTTTTCAGTAGCGGTTACAGGAAGTGTTGGAAAAACTTCTACTAAAGATATAATTTCTAGTGTTATTAGTAAAAAACATAAGACTTTAAAAACAATTGGAAACTTAAATAATGAAATAGGGGTCCCTAAAACTCTTTTAAATCTTGATTCAACTTTTGAAGTTGCAGTAATAGAAATGGGAATGGATAAAAAGGGAGAAATAGACTATTTAACAAAGTTAGTTAATCCTGATATTGCTGTTATTACTAATATTGGAATGAGTCATATTATGAATTTTTCAAATGGTCAAGAAGGAATATTTGAAGCTAAAACAGAAATAGTTAATGGCCTAAAAGAAAATGGACTTTTAATAGTAAATGGTGATGACAAATATCTAAAAACATTAAAGGATAACAAGCATAGTTATAGATTATTAACATATGGTTTCAAAGAAAATAATGACATTACTTGTAAAAATTATGAAATAAAAGAAAATTTAATTAGTTTTACTTGTCTTTATAATAAAAAGGAATATAATTTTTCTATTTCTAGTATCGCCAAGCATAATATTGGTAATGCAATGATTGCCATATTAATAGGCTTTGAACTTGGACTTAGTGAAATAGAAATAAAACAAGGACTTGCCAACATAGAATTCACCCAAAATAGACTTGATATTACAAAAACAGATAATTATACAATAATAGATGATTCTTATAATTCAAGTTATGATTCTGTAATAAGTGCTTTGGAAGTTTTAAATAGTTTTAAAGAAAGAAAAATAGCTATTCTTGGAGATATTTTTGAATTAGGTAGTTATAGTGAAAGTATTCATAAAAAGATAGGACAAAATCTTAAGTGTGATGTTTTAGTAACAATTGGGAAAAATGCAAAATATATCTTTGAAGAAGCACAAAGTAGGGGCATTAAAAGTTATTACTTTGAGGAAAAAGATAATTTTTATAAAGAATATAAAAATATACTATCAAAAGATGATGTTATTCTAATAAAGGCATCAAATGGAATGAAGTTTAAGGAAATTACTAGTTTTCTAAAAGAAGTTTAACCCATTTATTTTTCAAATAGGGTGTAAATATTTACATTCTTTTTTTTATTTTGTTCTATTTTCTGTTATAATGTATATGGAGATGATAGTTATGGCACTAAAATATGATGAAAATAGTATAAAAATTCTAGAAGGATTAGATGCTGTTCGTAAAAGACCTGGTATGTATATAGGGTCAACTGATAAAAGAGGTCTTCATCATTTGGTCTGGGAAATAGTAGATAATTCTATAGATGAAGTTATCAATGGATTTGGGGATTATATAAGGATAATTCTTCATGAAGATGGAAGTGTAAGTATAGAAGATAGGGGACGTGGTCTTCCTGTTGGAATGCATTCTTCTGGTAAAAGTACTCCTGAAGTAATTTTTACTGTACTTCATGCTGGAGGAAAATTTGAAACAAGTGGTTACAAAGTATCCGGAGGACTTCACGGAGTAGGAGCTTCTGTTGTTAATGCTCTTTCTTCTTGGTGTGAAGTAACAATAAGACGTGATGGATATGAATATTATATAAAATTTGAAAATGGTGGAAGAGTTGCAGTGCCCCTAAAAAAAGTGGGTACTACCAATAAACATGGTACAATGGTTAGATTTATGCCAGATTATGATATCTTTAAAGGCGCAAGTTTTTCTTATACAACTATTTCCGAAAGAATGCAAGAAAGTGCTTTTTTAATAAAAGGTTTAACTGTAGAAATTTTTGATATAGAAGATAAGAAACAAGATAAATTCTATTACGAAGATGGTTTATCATCTTTTGTAGAAATGATTAATGAAAATAAGAAAACTCTTCATAACGTTTATACTTTTTCAGGAAGCAAGAATAATATAGAAATGGATATAGCTTTTCAATATACAGATTCTTATAACGAAAACATAGTTTCTTTCGTTAATAATGTAAAAACTACTGATGGAGGAACACATGAAGTAGGATTTAAAACTGCTCTTACAAAAGTTTTTAATGATTATGCCAAAAGTAATAATTATTTTAAAGGCAAAGAAAAAGGTTTTGATGGTAGTGATGTAAGAGAAGGACTTACCGCAGTTATTTCTTTAAAAATACCTGAAGCACTTTTACAATTTGAAGGACAAACTAAATCAAAACTTGGAAGTCCTTCTGCTAGAACAGCAGTAGAAGCTATAACAACAGAAAAATTATTATTCTTTTTAGAGGAAAATAAAAAAATAGCTACTGAAATAATTGAAAAATCTTTAAAGAGTAAACAAGCACGCGAAGCGGCAAGAAAAGCAAGAGAAGAAATAAGAAAAGGTAAAAGTAAAGGTTCAAAAGAAAAGCTTTTATCAGGTAAATTTGTTCCAGCGGGCTCTAAAGATAAGACAAAAAATGAATTATTTTTAGTGGAAGGTGATTCAGCTGGTGGATCTGCTAAACAAGGAAGAGATAGAAAATTTCAAGCAATTTTACCTCTTCGTGGTAAAGTTCTTAATACCGAAAAAGCAAAGATGGAAGATATTTTAAAAAATGAAGAAATTAATACAATGATTCATACCATTGGAGCAGGATCAGGCTCTGACTTTGTTCCTAGTGATATTCAGTATGATAAAGTAATAATTATGACCGATGCTGACGATGATGGTGCCCATATTCAGGTACTTCTTCTTACTTTTTTCTATAGATTCATGAGGCCTTTAATAGAATTAGGTAAACTTTATATAGCTATGCCACCACTTTATAAAATAACAAGTGGTAAAACAATTTCCTATGCTTATGATAATGATGAACTAAAAGAATTAACTGAAGGAAAAAAATGTGAAATTCAGCGTTATAAAGGACTTGGTGAAATGAATTATGATCAACTTTGGGAAACTACTATGAATCCACTTACCAGATCTTTAATAAAAGTTAATATAGATGATGCATCTCTTGCAGAAAAAAGAGTAAGTGTACTTATGGGAGACAAAGTTGAGCCAAGAAAAGAATGGATAGAAGAAAATGTAGAATTCTCTTTAGAAGATGATTATAAAATCTAATAATAAAAACTTAGTGTTATTCATAATATTTATAGAGGTAATGTTATGAATAATGCTATTTTATTTTTTTACAATATTAATGTACAAGAAATAAAAAAAATAAATAACAATTATTATTTTACATATTTAAGTAATAATTATGTTATTTATTCTTATAAACGTGACATTGCCGAGGCAGAAAGTATATATCATTTGAATTTAGATATGCTTAAAGGTGGTCTAATAGGATATGAGATAATTCTAACCCAAAATAGAGAGGTTTTATTTATACATGGAGGAACCTATTATATTTTAATGAAATTTCCTAATATAAAAAATAGAGTAATTACTTATGAAGATGTAATAAGTTTTTACTTTCCTGCTCCCAAAAATAAATTTTTAAATTTAGACAAATCAAACTGGGGTTATAATTGGTCAGGAAAAATAGATTTTATAGAGTATCAATTTTCACAAGTAAAAAACAAATTTCCAATTCTAGAAAATTCAATTGATTATTTTATAGGAATTTGGGAGAATGCGATAAGTTATTTCAATGACAATGTAACATTTTTTGAAGAAAAGTTTGTTTGTCATAAAAGAGTAGATACAAAAATGGACTTATTAGAGTTTTTAAATCCTCTTAATTTTGTAATTGATTATAAAGAACGAGATACGGGAGAATATTTAAAATCTTATGTTATCAATAATAATTATTCTAATATACAATTAGAAAAACTATTACAAGGATCTTCTAAAAACAATATTATATTATTGATAAGTAGAATACTATTTCCTTCATATTATTTTGATATATACGAAGATATAGTTTTAAAAGAAAAAAATGAAGAAGAAATTGTTAAAATGATTGAAAAGCGAAAAAATATAAACAATTTATTAAAATATATATTTGAAACTTTTTCTAATTATAATATTCCCTATATTGAATGGATAAAAAAATAGATTAGTCTTCATTAACTAATCTAACTTCTTTAACTTCCGGAACTTTTTCTAAAATAGTTTTTTCAATTCCTTCTTTTAAGGTTATCTCTCTCATTGGACAACCTTGACAAGCTCCTTGCAACATAACATAAACAATGTTATCTTCAATTTTTACTAATTCAATATTACCACCATCATTCATTAAAAATGGTCTTAAATCGTCTATTGCTTCAATTACTTTTTCTTTCATTTTCTTCACCAAGTAATATTATATATATTATTTTAATATTTGTAAAGCTCAAAAAAACTTTAAAATTTGACAAAAATAAGTTATAATACTTGTGGAAGTGGTACTTATGAGTAAATATAAAATAGGTAGTATAGTTGAAGGTAGTGTTACTGGTATAGAAAATTATGGTGTATTTATTAATTTAGATGATTATTATAGTGGACTTATACACATATCAGAAATTTCACATGGTTTTGTGAAAGATATTAATAATTATGTAAAACTTGGAGACACTATAAAAGTTAAGATAGTAGATGTAGATGATGATTTATGTCATGTTAGACTTAGTATTAAGGATATCGATTATCAAACAAATAAAACAAAAAAGAAAACAATCAAAGAAGTAGGAAGTGGTTTTGGCATTTTAAAAGATAATTTAGATAATTGGATTAATATAAAGATTGATGAAATAAATAGTAATACTGATGAAAAAAATTAAAAAAAATAAAAAAAAACATAAATTCTGTTGACAAAAATTCTAGAATATATTATATTTATAAGCGTCAGTAGTTGATATATTTCTGATGGGCGATTAGCTCAGTTGGTTAGAGCACTTGCCTTACAAGCAAGGGGTCGGGAGTTCGAGTCTCTCATCGCCCACCATTTTTAATGCCGAAATAGCTCAATTGGTAGAGCAACTGACTTGTGGGATAGGATTTTAAAAATCTTTGAACTATCTTGCACCCTTATGTGGAAACATATAAGGTGGACATCGCTAAGTCGGGGAAACCTGGAGCAGGGAGGTTTATGAATTGTTTAAATTGTAATAGTTATATTTCATCCAAACGAAAATTTTGTTCTAATTCTTGTCAAAAACAATATGAATACGTTAAATATATTCATAGATGGAAAAAAGGACAAGAAAATGGAATGAAAGGTAAATATCAAATTTCTAATTATGTTAGAAGATATTTATATGAAAAGTACGATTCAAAGTGCGCTATTTGTGGTTGGGATAAGAAAAATAACTATACTAATTTGATTCCACTTGAAATTGAACACAAAGATGGGAATTACTTAAATAATTCAGAAGAAAATTTAATTCTGTTGTGTCCTAATTGTCATTCTTTAACATCAACCTATAAAGGTGCAAATAAGAATGGTAGGAAAAATAGAAAAAAATATTCCTTGTATGGCAATCCCGAGCTAGGTAGCAATACCGAGTGTAGAGACTTTACACGATGAACCTAAGTCTTTATGATATGGTTAAGAGAAAGTCCAGACTACAAACACATTATGTGGTAGTGAAAGCTATAGTAGTATGAATCAGTAGGTTGTGGGTTCAAGTCCTATTTTCGGCACCATATGGAGCGGTAGCGAAGTGGTCAAACGCGGCAGACTGTAAATCTGTTCCTTCGGGTTCGATGGTTCAAATCCATCTCGCTCCACCACGAATTGCCTCGTAGCCAAGTGGTAAGGCATCAGACTTTGACTCTGACATGCGCTAGTTCGAATCTAGCCGAGGCAGCCATTATTTTTTGTCCCGCTAGCTCAGTAGGTAGAGCATTTGACTTTTAATCAAAGGGTCAGGCGTTCGAGTCGCCTGCGGGACACCATTTTTTATTGCCTGAGTGGCGAAATAGGTAGACGCACAGGACTTAAAATCCTGCGAGGATCAAACCTCGTGCCGGTTCAAGTCCGGCCTTAGGCACCACTTTTATTAAATTTTCCAAGTTTGCGAAAATATTATTTTATAAATATTAACGGAGGAATACCCAAGTCTGGCTGAAGGGACCGGTCTTGAAAACCGGGAGGTCGTGTGAGCGGCGCAGGGGTTCGAATCCCTTTTCCTCCGCCACAAAAAGTTTTTTATCGCGGAGTGGAGCAGTCTGGTCAGCTCGTCGGGCTCATAACCCGAAGGTCGTAGGTTCAAATCCTATCTCCGCAACCATGGTTCCGTGGTGTAGTGGTTATCACGCCTGCCTGTCACGCAGGAGATCGCGGGTTCAAGTCCCGTCGGAACCGCCAATTTTTTTAAGGCTTCATAGCTCAGTCGGTAGAGCACAGGACTGAAAATCCTGGTGTCGTTGGTTCGATTCCAACTGGAGCCACCATAGAAGCGAAAATACCCTTATTTTATAGGGTTTTTATTTTGCTTATTAAGTATTTAATCATTTGCTTTAAATTTTTATTATATAAATATAAAAAAATACCCTTTATTTTACAAAAAACTATGTCAGTATATTGGGATATAAGCGCAAAAGCACAAAAAAATTATTCTTCAGCATAATTTGACAAATTTCTCATAATTTATATGGTATATTTCTTATGCAGTTAAAAGCAAAAAGAAAGTGAGGTAAAAAAATGATAAAAAAAGTAAAGTGGTTTAATGATGCAAAGGGTTATGGTTTTTTAGATAATGGCGATATGGAAGATATATTTGTACATTACTCTGCTATAAATAGAGAAGGATATAAAACTCTTTCTCAAGATCAATTGGTGGAATTTGATCTCATTGAAACCAGTAAAGGTTTCCAAGCTAAAAATGTAACTTTAAAAGAAAAACAACATATTTAAGTGTAAAGGTTAACTGTTTTTGTTAGCTTTTTTAT
>JBJEYJ010000068.1:0-2245 GCA_051886655.1 Bacilli bacterium
CCTAATAGGAGCCTATTAATTTTGCTTGAACTACTAATCTTTGACTATCGTCAGTATAACAAGTTGAAAGAGTTAGTATTTTGTCACTAGTTGTTGGTTTAACATTAAAATTTTTTATACTTCTTTTAAGTGATTTATTTAAGTATGATTGATATTTTTCTTTACTATCAAAGTTTATATGTAAGTAATCATTAGTTTCATCTATTGTATAGATGCTGAAAACCTGGAAAATTAATCTTTCTTTTTCGGTATCTAAGGTTATTTTTTGTTTGTCTTCATTGTTTAACCAGCTATCTTTTAGGACATTTTTTAATTTACTAAAAATAGTTGTTTGTCTATAAGTGTGACCATACATGATAGTGTTAGTACTAAGTTCTGGGAATGTATTTTTATAATCTGCGAAAGCCCAACCCATTGAATTACTAGTCTTATCAAAGTCATGTGTTAAATAGTAACTATTGTCTTTTCCTTTTACTATTGGCATATTTATATCAGTTCCTGGAACATAAAGCCATGCAACAGTATCACTATTTTGGTTTTTTAATTTTGTAAAATCTCGATGAATATTAGTTTTATTAATCTCTTCTTGTTTTTGATTATTTATGCTATCAGTAATTTCTTTAGCTTTTTTTTGCTGACTTGCTAAAAGTTCTTGTTGTCTTAATTTAGCTTCTTCGATATCCTTTTTTTGATCATATATATATTTTATTCCGTAACCGCCCCCAATTAAGAGCATAATAGCAAGTAAGTTGAGGCAAAGAATTAATTTCTTGTTTTTTTTCTTTTGATTTAACTTGTTATGATTATTATTATCATTTATATAGTTAAATAAATCATCAAAACTATTATTCAAAATAAACGCCTCCTTATCTTCATAGCTTAAGTATATAATATTTTTATTAAAAAGTAAACGATAATATCAGGGGAATATTGTAAAAAAAATAATAAAATTTTATTATTTACTAGTATTTCTTAAAAAAAAGGTATAAAATATTTATAGAATAAGGAGGTATTTTTATGTTAGGTACAAAGTTAACTGAACATTTAAAAGAAATTGAAAAAAATACAAAAATTTCTTTTGATGAAAAAGATAAACAATCCTTATTTTATTTTATTCAAATGTTTGATCTTATGTATAATGAACTTTGTTATGAAGTTTACGATCAAGGTATTTTATATGATTTAATTCATAATACATTTAAGAAAAACATAAATGTTATTTTTGATAATATGAAAGAGTATACTATTAAAGTTTCAGATAATTCTAGAAAGTCATTTAATGAACTTATAAAAGTAAGTACTTCGAATAGATATGTAGAACTTGGAAATTTAAATAGTTTATATAATAATTTTAAACATGAAGTAATGAAAAATCTTAGTATAACAAACAAGATAGAAGCACTTATAAATGCTAATAGAGATGTTATGAAGGGACAGTTATATTCTAAGTGTGTTGTAAGTGATAGAAATAAAACTGATGAAATAATTAATAAATATAGTAAATTTTTAATGGAAGAGTTAGAAAAAAATATTAGCTGTAAACGCGATTTATTACTTTCTCTTTACAAAGATTTTATAGATAGTATTTTAAGTGAAGTTTATGAACAAAAAGAAATATGTAAGGATAAAAATCTAAATCTTATTATTAATACTTCTTATAATTATTTGAAAGAAAAAGAATATATTGTTGTTGATAAATATGCAGATTTGAATATAAAATTCATAAATGAATCATTTAATAAGTTAGATGAAAAAATTTATACTGAACTTGGTATTAAAAAAAGTAATGTTGGTAATATAAATCCTGTAAAAGATTATTTACTTGGTTTTAATAATACTATTAGAGTAAAGGTAAAAAATGTTTTTGATGAAATGAATTTAATTGTTACTTTAGATAAAAAAGAAACTGATGAAAGAATAAAAGAATTTAATGATTTAATCACTCGTATATATGAAATTAGATTAGTGTTTGATAAACAGTTTTTAGAATATAAAAAAGAATTTAAGTTGTTTTCTAAAGATAATGATAAATTTGATGAATTGTTTAATAAAGAATGTGCTAAACTTACTGAAGGTATAAAAACTAATATTTCTAATATTTTTAGAGAAAATATTAAGATATATAATGATGTTGTTTATAAAACTCTTTTACTAAAATCTAAAGTACAAGAATATAATGAGGTGCTTTCTGTCTCCAAAGTAAAAGATTTACTTTTTAAATAAATCTTTAATAGTAAGGATAATA
>JBJEYJ010000068.1:2345-10158 GCA_051886655.1 Bacilli bacterium
TAAGGTCCGTAGTAAGGTGGTCTTGGACGAGTTGCTCCAAATATTAGTGGAGAAGATACGAATCCTAAAGCAAATGGTAAGAGAAATCCTCCGCCAAATGGTCTATTTCCTCCGCCCATTGGAGGTCTAGTTTGTACTGGCCTAGAGAACTGTCTACTGCTTGTAGGATAACTGTTATAGTAATACATATTTTGAGGATAAGATGACATAATATTATTATAAGGCATAACATAAACTCCTTTCTGGTATATGGTATGCGAAAAACTATTTTGAGGTGAGAAAATGGAAGAAAAAATAAAAATTTTAGCAAGAACAATTGTTAATCATTCAATTAAAGTAGAAGAAGGAGAAAATGTAAAAATAACTTGTGAAACAATGGAACCTATGCCCCTTGTTAAAGAACTTGTTAAATTAATTAGTGAAAAAGGTGCTAATGTAGATGTAAGTTTTTTTGATCCAAGTCTTAGAGCTATGATTAATAAAGATACTAGTGATAAGAAAATAGAACTTTTAAAAGAAATGGAAAAGTTTGAAGTTGAAAAATTTGATAGTTTTATTAGAATTTTTTGTAATCAAGGAGATTATATAGATTCAGTAGTTCCTGATAGTATATCTGTTAAAATAGGAGATGCTTTAAAAGAATATCGTGATATTAGAGTTAATGAAAAGAAATGGGTTTTATTAAATTATCCATCTAAGGTAGATAGTTTTAAAGCAAAAATGGGAGTAGAAGAATTTAGTGAGTTTTCATTTTCTGCGATGTGTTATGATTATGATCAAATGAGTAAAGATTTAGAACCTTTAAAAAAACTTATGGAGAAAACAGATAAAGTTCGTTTAACTGGAGTAGGGACAGATATTACTTTTTCAATTAAAGATATTCCTGTTATTCCTTGTACAGGTGAAGCTAATATTCCAGATGGAGAAGTTTATACTGCGCCAGTTAAGGATAGTATAAATGGTGTTATTAGATATAATACTCCAAGTCCTTATAGAGGTAATGTATACAATCATGTGACATTAGAATTTGAAAATGGTAAAATAATAAATGCAACTTGTGATGAAGATGATAAAGCTTTAAATGAAATCTTTGATACTGATGAAGGTGCAAGATTTGTTGGAGAGTTTTCAATTGGTACTAATCCAATGATTAGATATCCAATGGGGGATATATTATTTGATGAAAAAATAATTGGTAGTATACATTTTACTCCAGGAGCAGCTTATAAAGATGCTTATAATGGTAATAAGAGTGCTATTCACTGGGATATGGTTTTGATTCAAAGAGAAGATTTTGGCGGTGGAAATATTTATTTTGATGATGTATTAATAAGAGAAAATGGTGTGTTTGTAATAGACGAACTTAAACATTTAAATAAGTAGAGAGTAATCTTTACTTTTTTTGTACATAATAATAGTGGTGATGATATGGAATATTTTACTATTATATTTAGAACACTTTTCTTTTATTTTTTTATTGTATTTTTTTATAGAATAATGGGTAAAAGAGAAGTTGGACAGCTTGGAATTATTGATCTTATTGTATCTGTTTTAATCGCAGAACTTGTTGCAATTAGTTTAGATAATACTAAAGATAGTATCTTTATGGCTATTATCCCGATTATACTACTTGTTTTTTGTCAGATAGTAATGGCACTTTTGTCTCTTAATAAAAAAAGTGTTAGGGAAATGTTTGATGGAAAGCCTTCTGTTATTATAAATAATGGAAAAATTCAAATTAAGGAAATGGTAAAACAAAGATATAATTTAGATGATTTACTTACTCAGCTTAGAGAAGAAAATTTTAAAAGTATTAGTGAAGTTGATTATGCAATTTTAGAGACAAGTGGTAAGCTTTCAGTGTTTAAAAAAGAAAATAGTAAAAAAGTTACTTTTCCTCTTCCTTTGATAGTAGAAGGTAAAATAGAATATGATAATTTAAAACTTTTAAATAAAGATACTAACTGGCTTTTAAATAATATAAAAACTGATATTAGTAATATTTTTTATGGATTTTATAAAGAAAATAGTATTTATATAATAAAAAATGATGAGTTAGAAAAAGATAAAAAGTAAAAAAAATGTAGAAAAATTTAGGTCAAATGCTTCCTTTTGGTGAATTATATATATGAAAGGAGGTATTTTTATGTGTTTTAATGTTGAATTCAAGATGTTTGATGATGATCAGGAAGAAGAAAAGTATGATTATCCTGATCCTTTAGAAGAAGAAAACTTTAAAAGGATTATAAGAGCAGATAAAAAGCATCTTATATTAAAAACTTTTCTTGAAGAAATACTTAAATTTGATGTCATTCATATAGGGGATATTGATTCTGATTATTTTGCAATTGTAAAAAATGAAAACGGTGAGTATTGGTGTTATTATGTAACAGTAGGAAATGCAAATTTTAGGCTTAATGGTATGAAGATTGTCATAAAAGACTAACTTTGTTATTTATTACTTTTTGAGAATTAAAAAATATGTACTTATTTTGCTCGCGATTGACAGAAACTAATTTTTCTTTTATAATAGGCTTATAAACGTTGATTGGAAGAGTAATATTAATTGCTTTTTAGAGAGTTAGTGGTTGGTGAAAACTAATAAGTTAATTAATATGAAAGACACCAGGAGTGCTTTTTGTTACTAATAGAAAAGCCGGTATATACCGTTATATATAAAGAGTGATTATAGAAATATAATAACTAGGGTGGTACCGCGGATTAACAGTTATTCGTCCCTTTTGGATGATAACTGTTTTTTATTATAAGGAGGTATTTTTATGAAAACAGTATTCAATACTGAAATTACAAAAGAAAAATTAAATGAAAAGGTGCATCTTTATGGTTGGGTTCAAAAAAAACGTAACCTTGGAGGAATAGTTTTTATTGATCTTCGTGATAGGAGTGGAATAGTACAGCTTATAGTAAGACCTGATAATAAGTTTTATAGTTTAGCAGAATCATTAAAGAGTGAATATGTTATTGAAGTCGAAGGTATTGTTATAGAAAGAGAAAGTAAGAACAGTAATTTAAAAACTGGAGAGGTCGAAATAGATGTATCTAATCTTGTTTTACTTAATACTAGTTTAGAAATTCCTTTTGCTATTGATGATAATACTACAGCTTTAGAGGATACAAGACTTAAGTATCGTTATTTAGATATTCGTAGAAATGAAATTAAGAATAATCTTATTTTAAGAAATAAGCTTATACTTGCTATTAGAAAATATTTAGATAAATTAGATTTTATCGAAGTAGAAACTCCGGTATTATGTAAATCAACTCCAGAAGGTGCTAGAGACTTTTTAGTGCCATCAAGAATAAATAATGGTAAATTTTACGCTCTTCCTCAGTCACCTCAAATATTTAAACAACTTTTGATGGTTGGAGGAATAGAAAGATATTATCAAATAGCTAAATGTTTTAGAGATGAAGATTTGCGTGCTGATAGGCAACCTGAATTTACTCAACTTGATATGGAACTTAGTTTCGTGAGTGAAGATGATATTATGAAGATAAATGAAGAGTTAATTTCATCTGTCTTTAAAGAAGTAAAGGGTATAGAAATGAAATTGCCTTTTGCTAGAATGAAATATGATGATGCAATAAATGATTATGGTAGTGATAAACCTGATCTTAGGTTTGATATGAAACTTATTGATGTAACTGATATTTTTAGAAATTCTTCATTTGAACTTTTTAAAAGTTCAGAAATTGTTAATTGTTTAGTAGTAAAAGATAGTGCTAGTAAGTATTCAAGAAAAAATCTTGATGAACTAGGTTTATTTGTAAAAAAATATGGTCTTGGAGGAGTAGCATATCTTAAGTTTGGTGAAGAAGTTACTGGTAGTGTTGTTAAAGTTTTAAGTAATGGTGAAATATCTTCTTTACAGAAAAAATTAAAAATCGAAGATAATGATTTAGTTTTATTTGGATGTGGTAAAGAGGCAAGAGTAAAACAAGCGCTTGGAGCTTTAAGATGTAAACTTGGTAAGGAATTAAAACTTTATGATGAAAATGATTTTGCTTATCTTTGGGTAGTTGATTTTCCTTCATTTGAATATAGCGAGGAAGAACAAAGATTTGTTTCTTGTCACCATCCATTTACTTCTCCAAAGGATGAGGATATTGATAAACTTATCAGTGATAAGGCTAATTGTTATTCTAAAGCCTATGATATGGTAATTAATGGTTATGAAGTTGGGGGAGGTTCTATCAGAATTCATGATCAAGAAATTCAAAATAAAATGTTTAAAGCACTTGAACTTAGTGATGATGATATAAAAGAAAAATTTGGTTTCTTTGTAGAAGCTTTAAAATATGGTACTCCACCACATGGAGGTCTTGCTTATGGAATAGAAAGACTTGTTATGATTCTTTCAGGTACTGAAAATATTCGTGATGTTATTGCATTTCCTAAAACTACAAGTGGAAGTTGTCTTATGAGTGAAGCTCCAGATGAGGTTGATGATTTGCAGTTATGTGATTTAGGAATTAAGGTTATTAAGGAGGAAAAATAATGCAAGTAAAAGAGAAAAATAGTAAACTTCCTAAATGGGCAATTATTGTTATTGCTATAGCTTTTTTACTAAATTTATTATTTGTAATACTTCCAGCATTCTTGATTTTGTTTGGTATATATATGATATGAAATTTGGATATTTTTATGGATAAAAAGGAAGGTTTTGAAATCTTTCTTTTTTGTGTTACTTATATTGAAATTTTTATGTCTAATAATAGTAAACAAATGTTTGCTCGTTCTTGCTTTATCTGTGTTATTCATGATAAAATATTTTTATAGGAGTGATAAGTTATGTATTGTCCACTTTTTGTAAAAACTGATTATAGTTTGTTATCTAGTTTAATTAAAATAGATGAATTAATAGAAAATTTAAAGAAAAAGAATATCTCTTCTTGCGGGATAGTTGATAATAATTTATATGGAACAATGGAAATAGTTCATAAATTTAAAAAAGCTGGAATTAAGCCAATAATTGGACTTGATTTAAATAAAATACTTTTATATGTAGAAAATGAAATAGGTTATTATAATTTGGTTAAAATAGAAACTTTAAAAAATAAAGAAGAGCTTTCTTTTGAAACTTTAAAAAGTTATAGCGAAGGCTTAATTTGTGTTTGTTTTGATAAGGATACTTATGTTAAATTTAAAGATGTTTACAAACAGGTTTACATAGGAGTAAAAAATAAAAAAGAAGAAGAATTGTATAATGATTTAGAGACAGTTTTTATTAATAAAACTTTATATTTGGAAAAACCTTTATATAAATATCTTCCATATGTTTTTATGATTAGAGATGGTAAAACTATAAGTGATGGTATTGAATTTATCTATCAAGATAATTACTTATTTACTAGTGATGAGGCATCTTTTAGAGTAAGTTCAAAGAGTATTACTAATACTTTGAAAATATCTGATGCTTGTAATATTTCTTTTAAAAAAGAGTTATTTATGCCAAAATATGATGTAGAAGATTCTAAGGAGTTTTTGAAAAATCTTAGTTTAAAAGGATTAAATAGAAGGTTAAATGGTAATATATCTAAAGTTTATTTAGAGAGGTTAGAGTATGAACTTGATGTTATTTTAAAGATGCATTTTGAAGATTATTTCTTAGTTGTTTATGATTATATAAAATATGCAAAACAAAATGGTATTTTAGTAGGACCAGGAAGAGGTTCTGCAGCGGGATCTCTTGTTTCTTATTGTCTTGGAATAACCGATGTTGATCCAATTAAATATAATCTTCTATTTGAAAGATTTTTAAATCCAGAAAGAATAACTATGCCTGATATTGATACAGACTTTCCTGATAACAGACGTGATGAAGTAATTAATTATGTAAAAGAAAAATATGGAGAAGAAAATGTTGCAGGTATCATAACTTTCGGAACTCTAGGAGGAAGAGCATCAGTTAGAGATGTTGGAAGAGTTTTAATGGTGCCTCCTAAGTATTTAGATATTATTTGTAAAAAAATTCCCTTTAAAGGGACTTTAAAAGATGTAAAGCATAGTGATAGAGAAATTAATACTTTGATAGAAAACGATGATAAATTAAAACTTCTTTATAATATTGTAAATTTAATTGAAGGGAATAAAAGACATACTAGTATTCATGCTGCTGGAATAGTAATAAGTTATAAGCCACTTGATGAAGTTGTTCCTGTAAAGATGAGTGAAGATATTAATTTGACTGAATATACCATGGATTATCTAGAAGAATTAGGGCTTATAAAAATGGATTTTTTAGGAATAAAGAATTTATCTATTATTGATAATGTTATAAATGATATTTATGAAAGTACTAACAAAAAGATAGATTTTAATAGAATTCCTTTTGATGATCCTAAAGTAATGAACCTTTTTGCTAGGGGAGACACAACTGGAATATTTCAATTTGAATCTGAAGGAATGAAAAGATTTTTAAGAGATTTAAAACCCAATAACTTTACTGATCTTTGTAATGCAATAGCACTTTTTAGACCAGGGCCTGCTTCTAATATTCCATCATTTATCAAAAGAAAAGAGAAAAAAGAAAAAATAAAGTATTTAGATGAGTCCTTAAAACCTATTTTGGAAGATACATATGGCATTATTGTTTATCAAGAACAAATAATGCTAATAGCAAGAGAATTTGCAGGCTACACCCTAGCAGAAGCAGACTTACTAAGAAGAGCAATGAGTAAGAAAAAATATGATGTTTTAAAAGGAGAAGAAGCAAGATTTATAGAAAAATCAGTTGAAAATGGCAAAGATGAAGCAAAAGCAAAAGAATTATTTGATTTAATTTTAGCCTTCGCAGGATATGGTTTTAATAAAAGTCATTCTGTTTCTTATTCAATCGTAGCATACAAAATGGCTTATTTAAAATATTATTTTCCTAAAGAGTTTTATGCTAATTTATTATCAAGTGTCGTAGGAAGTGAAGAAAAAATAAAAGAGTATTTGAGGGAAGTTAAAAAGCTTGGTATAAAAGCACTTCCTCCAAGTATTAATAAAAGCTTAAATAATAAATTTGTATTTGAGAAAGATGCTATTATTTTTCCATTTTCATCTATTAGAAATGTCGGGGGAGTAATTTCAAATTATATAATTACAAATAGAAACGAACCTTACAAAGACATTTTTGACTTTCTAAAAAGAACTTTTAAGAAAACTAATAATAGAAAAGTTTTAGAATCTTTAATTTATGCTCATGTTTTTGATGAATTTTACAATATTAACACATTAATTAGTAATTTAGATAATATTTTAAATTATGTAGAACTTGCTATTGATATGGATGAAGATATATTAGCAAAACCTGATATAGAGTTAAAAGAAGAACTTTCAGTAGATGAAATACTTCAAAAAGAGAAAGAAGTATTTGGTTTTTATTTAACAAGTCATCAGACAGAAAAGTTTAAACTAAATAACCCTGATATTACTAATATTTATGATATTAAAGATTATTTGAACAAAAGAGTAGATGTAATTGTTTTAATTGATAAAGTAAAAGAGGTAGTTACCAAGAAAAATGAAGTTATGTGTTTTATAACAGGATCTGATAATACTGGAAGTTCTACTTTAATTGTATTCCCTGATCTTTATAAAGAAGTAAATAAATTTAAGAAAAACGAAATAATTAAAGTAAAAGGAAAAGTCGAAAGAAGATTTAATGAATTTCAAATTATTTGTAATGAGATTGAAAGATAGTTATTGAAATTAGATAAAGTTTATGTTATTATTTTGGTATAAGTAAACTAAAAGGAGTAGGAATTTATGAAAAAATTGTTCAAAAATTCAAACAAATGTTCG
>JBJEYJ010000069.1:0-2322 GCA_051886655.1 Bacilli bacterium
AATGGTAAGGTAGTATATAAGTATTCTGGTGATGTAGATAGTTATAAATTTGAGGAAAGTCTAATGAAAGAAGAACTTTTAAAAAAATCTTATATAACTATATCACTTGATGAATATAAAGATATTATTAAAGAAAAAGGATATCATTTTATGTTTATTGGTAGTGAACAATGTGGTTATTGTACTCAGTTTAAAGATTCAATAAAAGAATCACTTAAAGATAATGATTATAATGTTTATTATATTGATATTTCTACTTTGTCTGAAGATGAATATAATGAATTAGTAGATACCGATAAATATATGTCTGAAAATGAATGGGGAACTCCACTTAACTTATTGTATAAAGATGGTAAGAGAATTGCTGAATTAAATGGTTATGTTAGTTCTGATGAATTAGTTAAATTTTTAGAAGAAAATAAGGTGATATAGTGAATAGTGTATATGAAGAGGCAAAAAAATTTAAAAGAAAATACCCTTCTACTATAGCTTGGAGACTAAAAAAACATTGTGATGTGGTGCAGGAACATTTGAATCCTGATGAAGAGGTAAAATATGTTTTTGTTGGACAACGCAATAATGTTTTTTATGATATTATATCAACTGGAGTTTTTGTAATAACTAATAAACGTCTTTTAATTGCTAATGATAGGCTTTTGTTTGGATATTTTCTTTATTCTATTACTCCAGATATGTTTAATGATTTGACTGTTGTTTCTGGTCTTATTTGGGGTAAAGTTATAATAGATACTATAAAAGAAGAAGTGTTTGTTAGTAATTTAAGTAAAAGAAGTCTTGATGAGATTGAAACTAATGTTACAGAGTATATGATGGAAGAGAAGAAAAAGTATCCTCCAAGGAAAAATAGTGAAGTTTAACTTTACATAAGAAAAATAATATTTTTATTGAAGAAGAAAAAAAAGTATGATAAACTATATGTATATATAGAATATCGTACTTTTATTGTGGGTTTTTATAATAAAGAAAACGGGGTGATAAATATGAATAAGTTTTTTGGAAAGTTAAGAAGTTTTTTTAGTAAAAAGCCAGTTATGGTTGTATTGGTGATTTTTGCTTTACTTGCTTTGGCTGTTGCTATTTATTCTTTATTTATATATGATAATGACGATAAAATTGTTTATGAAAATTATACTATTGCTAGTGGGCATGTTGGAAAAATTGAAAAATATGATCCTTCTTATACTGTTGATGGATATAAGGGAGGTACGGATGAGGCTTATTATATTACTGGAAATATTACTGCTAAAGAAGATAAAGATTTTACAGTTGTGACATTTAATTTGTATGATGAAAAAAATAATTTACTGGGAACTGCGGTTGGTGGACTTAAAGAAGTAAAAAAAGGTAAAACTTATAATTTTAGAGCTATAGCTTTGGTTGATAATGAAGATATTGTTAAAATTGATCATTATAAAATCAAATCTATTGAACTTGGAAAATAAATAAAGGAGGAGATAATATGGCATTTGATAAAATAAAAAAATTTATTGGTGATGATGAAAATAGTGTGGAACAAATAAGTACAAGTGATGATGAGTACTATAAGGAAACTTTTAAACAAACTAATTCTAGTGGAAGTAAAATGATTCTTTTAGAACCACGTGCTTTTTCTGAAGCTCAAACTATTGCGGATTATTTAAAGTCTCGTAATACAGTAGTAGTTAATATGAAAAGAGTAACTCCGGAAATTGCTAAAAGAATAGTAGATTTTTTGAGTGGTTCTGTTTATGCTATTGGAGGAGATTTACAAAAACTTGGAGGGGGAATTTTTCTTTGTACTCCGAATAATGTTAATGTTGAAGGAAAGATTTCTAGTGAAGATAAACCTGTAAGTAAACAAAAACAAACTAAAAAAGAAGAAGATAGTGAATTTGATTGGTAATATTTTTTAGAAGGTGATATAATGAATAACTTCACAAATGTAACTGATGGTTATAGAAAAGAAGAAGTAAATGAATTTGTTGAATATGTGATTAAAAAAACAGAAGAAAATATTTTGACAATAAAGAAACAAAAAGAAGAAATAGAAGCTCTTAAATTAGAAAATGAACGTCTTAAGAAGCTTGAGGATTCATATCATTATATCCAAAGTCAAATTGAAAATACTGCTAATGAAATAAAAAGTAATGCTAAATATGAAGCTGATCTTATTATTAGAGAAGCTAAAGAGAATGCTAGTTCTATTGTAAATGATGCTCTTTTAAGAGCTGAAAAATTAGAAAATGATAAAGAAAATTTAAATCAGAGTTTAAAAATGTATAAAAGAAAAGTAAAAAATGCTTTGATGGAGCAACTTGAAAT
>JBJEYJ010000070.1:0-2312 GCA_051886655.1 Bacilli bacterium
AATAACAGAAAAATATAATATGTTAAATACTGAATTACAAGACTTAAACACTAACAAATAGGCTTAAAATTAAGTCTTTTCTTTTTACCAAAAATATGCTATAATACACTTGCTTTGAGGTGAATAGTATGTTAAAAAACAAAGATATATTAGATGAAAAAAACAAAAAATTAAGACAAAAAAGTAAAGAAGTAACATTTCCTTTAGATAAAAAAGATAAAGAAACAATAGAGTCAATAATAGAATACTTAACAAATAGCCAAATAGAAAAACTAGCAGAAAAATATGACTTAAGACCAGGTATGGGAATGGCAGCAATTCAACTTGGCATTCCTAAAAGATACTTTGTTGTAGTTCACGAACAAGAAAAAAAAGAAACCTTCAAAAACTACGTAATAATAAATCCAAAAATAGTCTCAACCTCAGAAGAAATGATATACGTAGAGGAAGGAGAAGGATGTTTAAGTGTTAATCGTGAAGTAGAAGGAATAGTACCTAGACATGCTAGAATAACAATCGAAGGATATGATACAGAAGGAAATAAAATAAAATTTCGTGGAAGAGAAGAACTTGCAGTAGCATTTCAACACGAACTTGATCATTTAGATGGAATATTATTTACAGATAAAATAGATAAAAAAGAACCCTACAAAAACCAAGACATTTATAGAGCTATATAACGAGGAGTAATAAAAATGAAAGAAAACAAATTAAAAAAAAACTTTGAAAATCACAAAGAAGAATTTAAAAATTACATTAAAACTAATTATTTACCAACTTATGCAAATGATACTAAATTTAAAAATGGAAGTAGCATGTGGAGTTTTTATACAAGAAATAAAAATGAATTATTAAAAGATGAAACCATAAAAGCAATTGTTGAAACACAAATAAAAGAAAAAAAAGAAAAATTCACAACAGCAGAAAATAAAATAAAAAATCTTGAAAAAACCTTTCTAAAAGAATTAAAAACAATACCAAAAGAATTGGATAAACTAAACGAAGTAGAAAAATTAATATTTTATAGAGAATGTTTTCTAATAAAAAACACAAATAAAAATAATTATAACATTTTAAACATTACTATAAACAAAGAACAATTAAGCCTATTCAAAGACTTATATTACAATTGCTACGCAACGTATTTAGAAAAAGCAAAAGCAAAAGGAAAAGATATTTTTAAAGAAAATATAAATATAAATGAAAATGAAAAAGAAGAACTTGAATATCTAAGTACTTTTTGTATAAAAGCAGAATGGAAACCAAATAAAATAGAAGAACTAGCAAAAAGATTTAACAAAACTCCAAAAGAAATTAAAGAAAAAGTAACAAAATACAATTATTTAAAACTATATTCAAAAATAAAATCAAATAATATCACCACAGCAGATCCAACAAAATTCCAACTTCACCTATTAAATGCAACAACTCCTGAAGAAATTTCAAACATTAAAGAAACAAATCTACTAAAAGATTATAAAAATTACAAAAAAGGAAACGAAAGTAGTTGGAAAAATATTAAAAATATAAAAGGATTACCTGAAGATGAAATAATGAAAATGATCTATAACATCCAAACAAAAAGTAATATTTACATAAAAGAAACAGAAAAGAAAAAAGCAATCATAACTGAAAACATGAAAAATGAAAAGAATGAAATCAAATTAAAAATCACAAACGAAAAAGGTCAAAAATTACTAAAAGCAATCAAAGAAAATGAATTCTATACAATAACAGAATTATGCAAAAAAGGTGATATACCCGGAAATACAATCGAATATACAATTAATACTTTAAAAGAATTAAATAATCCTCTATACATAGAAATTAAAGAATTACTAAATGAAAAAATAAATAGTAAAATAACTCCAAATAAAGAAATTTTAGAAGTTTTAAACACAATCAAATCATTTATTAAAAATGAAAAAGAATTTACTATAGTAGATTATCAAAAAATTACTGATTTAAGTGTTATGGAATTTAAAAAAATGTTTAATAGATTAGACTTATCAAATGAAGACAAAAAAGTTTTAAGTACATTCTTATCACCAATAACAAAATCTTCTAAAGTACCAATAAAACAAGTACTTTCAATGACAATAAGCATGAAAGATAAAAACAATAACACAATACCAATATCACCTGAAGAAATAAAAGAAATTATAAATTACATGGAAGAAAACGAAATTCCTTTAGTAACACAAGCATATAACTCTATATTAAAACTATATATAAATAAAGAAATACATATCCACAAAAAAAATCGTAAAATTTAAAATTACGATTTTTTTATTTCTTTTATTCTTAATTTT
>JBJEYJ010000071.1:0-5231 GCA_051886655.1 Bacilli bacterium
CTATAACTAATATCATAATTACTTGGCCCCTCAATACACTTTCCATCCAAATCAAATCTAGAACCATGACACGGACAATCCCAAGTCTTTTCAACTTCATTAAAAATAAGACTACATTTTAAATGCGGACATTTGTTATAAACAATGTGTTCTTTTTTATTTTCATCAATATATATCGCAACCTCTTTCCCATCTCTCTTTTCAAACTTAACATTAGAACTATACCAACTTTTATTCTTACATAACTTAGATTTAGTAAAAGAAAAGGCACTGCTACATAAAATAGTAGGAAAGTTAATAACCTTACCAAAATTAATTCCTCTTAAAGGATTAAACAAAGAAGAATACTTATTATTTTTACCTAGTATCAAATCAGAAATAATCCATCCTGCAAGAAAGCCATTAGTCATACCCCAAGTATTGTACCCAGTACCAATTAAAAGATTATCATCAGTAAATCCAATAAAAGGAAGCGAGTCACAAGTCATAATATCATTATTAGACCACAAATAATCTGTTTCTTTACTCTTAGAACAAATCAAATCATCAAAATTACTTTTATCATTATCATAAACACAAGTATTATGAGAGTTAGTTAAATAAAATTCAAAAACATCATCATTATCCGAGTAATAACGAGAAGAAATAATAGGTTTAGAAACACTAACAGAGCTAAATTTATAATTCTTATCAGTTTTAAAAGCTCCAATATAAGATTTTTCAATATAAGATTTTAAAGGAAACAAAAAAGCAACTAAAAAATAAGGATAATGCAAAGCAAGAACAACATATTTGGCTGTGATCTTATTCCTACTAGTTTTGCACATAAAAATATCATTTTCCTTACAGATAGAAACAATCTTAGTATTTTCATAAATTAAAATGTTTTCCTTCAAACACATTTCTTTCAAAGCAAATAAATACTTAAGAGGATGAAAAACATATGTATCACTAACATAATAAGCTTGTAAAACCTTATCTTTATTTGGAAGAAGGTCACATTCTTTAATAGGAACATCAAAACCTTTAAGCAAATCTATCTCTTCATTCATATCAGTATCACGAGAATTAGAAAAAACAAAAGACTTAACCTTCTCAAAATTACAATCAATCTTATTCTTTTTTATTGTGTCTTTAACCCTCATAATAGCATCCTTCTGAGATTCTAAATATAGTTTTGACATAGACTCTCCATGATAACTTTTAAGTTTTGAATATATATTATCTTGTAAATAAGTAAGCTTACCAGTAGTCCTACTAGTAACACCAGAACAAGTCTTATTTCTATCAACCAAACATACCTTAAGTCCACTGTTAATCAAATGATAAGCAGTACTAATTCCCGTAATTCCTCCACCTATAATTAAAACATCAACAGAAATATCTTTATCTAACTTTGGACAAACCTTTTCATTCATACCATCTGTCCATATACTTTTTTTCTCCATATTATCACCATTTCTAATATACCCAGTTATAAAAAAAATACTAATAACAACAAAAAATAAAACAAAATATTCTTAAGTTACTAATATAAACAAAAAAGTAAAAGTATCATGAAGCATAAAAAATAGTAGACAACAACCCAAAATAAAAGTATAATAATTGAGAAAAAAAGGTGGTATGCAGTATGAAGGCAGTAGAACAAAAAATAATAAAAGAAGTTGGAGAATTAAGTTATTTTCGAGGAATCAATTTAGATGCTGATATAGATTTAGTGTATAAATGTAATAAACCAGAAGGAACCTTATATGAATATGAAGTATATTCACATTTCAGTGATAAAATTTACGACGTAAGCATAACCATAGATAAAACAAAAATTATTAAAACCCACTGTACATGTCCTCAGTTTTATAACGCTGGAACCTGTAAACATTTAGCAGCAACTTTAATAACTTATCAAGATGATCTATTTGAAAAAAAAGACCAAACATTAGAATTTTCAAAAGAAATATTAACTCATTTCTATGAACCAATTAAGAATAATGAACCCAAAATAAAAAAAGAATTAAAACTAGAAATAAATTTAGAAGTATATAAAAACAAGTATTATAATACTACAGATGTAAGACCAATTCTTAAAATAGGAGAATCAAAGTTATATAGTTTAAATAGTAAATTAAATAACTTAGAAACTGCTATAAGATATAATGAAAATCTAAAATTTGGTAAAGAATTTACATACAATCCAGATATTCATTATTTCAACGAAGAAGATCAAAAAATAATAGATTATTGCATAAACTTACAAAAATATAGCTACTATTCACTATCAAATTTAACTGAAGATAAACTAAACAGCTTTTTAGAACTTTTGAAAAACAAAGATTACACAATAATAGGATATGGAAAATTTCATGGTTATGAAAAATCAAATCCACTCCAAAGTATACTAGATAAAAAAGATGATAAATACATCTTATCATTTAAATTAAAAAATTTAACAAAATTAACAGAAAAATTTTACATCTATAACAATAAAGTCTATAAATTTCCTAAAAACATGCAAAAACTTCTAATGATGTTAGAAGAATATCAACTAGAAAACATAATTTTTGAAGAAAAAGATCTCGATTTATTTAAAAGTAGTGTTCTTCCAATTGTGAAAACAACTATAAAAATTCCAGAGAGTTTACAAGATAAAATAATAATAGGAATAAAACCAAAAGTAAAAATATACTTAGATTATCACAAAGATAGCATAATTTGTAATTTAAAATTCATCTATAAAGATGAAGAAATTTCTTATTTTGAAACAGATTCTAAACTTGTAAAAGACACAGAATATGAAAAACAAATACTTGAAGATATCCTTAAATATGGATTTGTAATAAAAGAAAACAAACTAATGCTAGAAGAAATAGATGAAATAGGGCACTTTTTAACAGAAAAATTACCATTACTAGCAGAAAAATACGATGTTTACACTAGTCAAAAAATAGAGTCAACCAAAATAGTAAAACCAAATGTAAAATCGAACTTTAGCATAGGAAAAGATAATATAATGAGTTATAGTTTCGATCTTGGAGATATAAAAAACTCAGAAATAAATAATGTCTTAAATAGTCTAAAATTTAAAAAAAGATATTACAAGTTAAAAAATGGTAACATAATAGATTTAGAAGAAAACAATCAATTAACAGAATTAGAAGATCTAATAGAGGATTTAAATTTATCAAGAGAAGATTTAAAAAATGGAGAAGGTACAATACCAAAATACCGAGCTTTATACGTAGCAAGCAAAAAGAATAACAAAAATAGTATCATAGAAACAAATAATATTTTTGATGAGTTTATTACCAATTTTAATTCTTACAAAAATCAAGCTATTAATCTAACAGCAAAAGATAAACAAATCTTAAGAGATTATCAAGTAGAAGGGATAAAATGGCTTTACAATATCTATAAATGTGATTTCGGAGGAGTTCTAGCAGATGAAATGGGATTAGGTAAATCAGTTCAATTAATTTACTTAATAAAACAAATTATAAAAGAAAAAAAAGATGCAAAAATACTAATCATCGCCCCAACTTCTTTAGTATATAATTGGCAACACGAGTTTGAAAAATTTGGAAAAGAATTGTCATATCAAGTATATTCAGAGAATAAACAAAAAAGAAAAGAAATGTTAGAAAATAGCAAAGACATAAATATTTACATAACAACATACGGTCTAGTTAGACAAGATAAAGATTATTATAAAGATAAAAACTTCGAATTAATAGCAATAGATGAAGCCCAAAATATAAAAAATCAAAATGCTCAAATGACAAAAACAATAAAACAATTAAATGGAAATTGTAAAATAGCCTTAACAGGAACACCTCTTGAAAACAGTGTTTCAGAACTATGGAGTATTTTTGACTTTTTAATGCCAGGGTACCTTGGTAGTAGCACTATATTTAATCAAAAATATAATATAAAAGATACTACTGAGGAATCTGTAAAAAAATTAGAAACTTTAAAACTCCAAATAGAGCCATTTATGTTAAGAAGAAAAAAGAAAGATGTAATAAAAGATTTACCAGATAAAATAGAAAATAATGTATATATAGATTTAGATAAAAAGCAAAAAGAAATCTACTTAGCACAACTAAATAAAACAAAAAAAGAAATGGACGAATTAATAAAAGAAGAAGGATTCACAAAAGCTAGATTCAAAATACTTCAACTTTTAACAAAACTAAGACAAATATGTATAGATCCTGCAATTATTTTTGAAAATTACAAAGGAACAAGTGCTAAAATAGATAATTTAGTAAATTTGGTAAAAGAAATTGTTTCAAATAATCACAAAATACTGATTTTTACTAGTTTTAAAACAGCACTAGATATTGTAAACAAAAAGCTTAAACAAAACAACATCACAACATACACAATAGATGGAAGTGTTTCAAGTAAAAAAAGAATGGAATTAGTAAATAAATTTAATAGTGATAACACTAACGTATTTCTAATAACACTAAAATCCGGAGGAACAGGACTAAACTTAACAAGTGCAGATGTAGTAATTCATCTTGATTTATGGTGGAATCCTCAAGTAGAAAATCAAGCTACCGACAGGGCCCACAGAATAGGACAAAAAAATACAGTTGAAGTAATAAAACTTATCTGCAAAGGTACAATAGAAGAACACATTCTAAACCTTCAACAAAAAAAGAAATTTCTTTCAGATAATATAATAGAAAGCGAAAATATTAGTCAAAACGTGATATCAAAATTAACAGAGAAAGACTTGAAAAAGTTATTATCATATGGAAATGAAGAAGAATAAAAAATAGTAAAAAAAGAGATGTCTAGAAGTAAATCTTCATTGACATCTCTTATTACAAGAATACCTCAAAAATTAACATTTTTCAACAACACATACAAAATCAAGTAAAATTATAAAAAATAAAAATGTAGTGTCCTAAATAATTTAACCAAACTAAATATATTATTAAAAAAATAATATAATAAGAAAGTTGAAAAGATTAATTAAGTTTTGCTTTTATTATGTTTTTAATATATAATTTTATTAGTTGTGAGGGATGTATATGATGAACTATTATGAACTTTTAAATGTTGATAGAAAAGCTTCAGAAGAAGAAATAAAAAAAGCCTATCGCTCTATGGCAAAAAAATATCACCCTGATATTAACAAAAGTCCAGAAGCAAGTAAAATTATTGTTAGTTTAAATGAAGCTAAAGATACGCTTCTTGATCCCATCAAAAGAAGAGATTATGAT
>JBJEYJ010000071.1:5331-10032 GCA_051886655.1 Bacilli bacterium
CAAAATATTCAAGATAGAATCCTTGTCGCGGTACTTATGAAATAATCAAAAAGATAAAACAAAAAAACCGGAGGAATTTATCCCTTACGAGATAATTGGCACTCCGGTTTCAGAAACTACCTTAAATGAAAGAAATTAATTTTCTAACACTAGTAGCTCCGTATCAATAATATATCAAAACCAATAAACTAGTCAATATAAATATTAAAACAAACTATAAATAATATTATAAAAAATGAAAAGGTGATAGAAATGAAAAAAAGAAAATCAATCAAACAAGCATACCAAGAAAGCAAAAGAAGTTCTCTCGTAGTATATGCAGTTTTAAGAGTATTAGTAATTGTTTGTATGATACTGCAAATTTTAAAAGGAAATTTTGAAAATGCTCTTTTATGTTTACTATCTTTATTCCTTTTATTAGTGCCTTTCTTCATCCAAAAAAACTTCAAGATAACCTTACCAAACACTCTAGAAATAATAATTTTATTATTTATTTTCTCTGCTGAAATCCTTGGAGAAATACAAAACTTTTACGGCATATTTCCTTTTTGGGACACAATGCTCCACACCATAAATGGCTTTCTAGCAGCAGCAGTAGGATTCTCTCTAATCAATTTATTAAATAAAAACAGTGAAAAATTTAATTTATCACCAGTTTACTTATGCTTAGTGGCATTTTGTTTTTCAATGACAATCGGGGTACTATGGGAATTTTTTGAATTTGCATCAGACAAAGTCTTAAACATTGATATGCAAAAAGATAGAGTAGTAGATAAAATATCATCAGTAGAACTAGACCCAGAAAAAAATAACAATCCCGTAGTTATAAAAGATATAGGCTATACTATAATTTATGATAAAGAAGGAAAAGAACTCGCTAAAATATCAAATGGATATTTAGACATAGGAATAAATGATACAATGAAAGACTTAATAGTAAACTTTATCGGTGCTGTAGTATTCTCATCTCTAGGATACTTCTACTTAATATCAAATGGAAAAAATACATTCGTAACTAACTTTGTACCTCAAAAAGGCTCAAGAAAAGTTTTTCCAAAAACATTAAAAACACTTACAAAAGAAAAGTAAAAATAAATTAACTAAGCTAAATCAAAACTTTTCTTTTTTTCTTGCAAAAAAATAAACCCTTTTCCAAGAGCAATATAAATGTTAAAATATATATAAAAGAAAAATTATAAAAGAGGTGAAAAACATGAAAATTCTAATAAAAGACGGCATAGTAATAACAATGAATCCAAAAAGAAAAGAAAAATACGAAAAGTTAGATATTCTAATAAATGGCGATAAAATAGAAAAAATTACTAAAAATTATCAAGGAGAATATGACAAATTAATCGATGCCAAAAATAAAATAGTAATGCCTGGTCTAATAAATGCTCACACTCATTTAGGAATGAGTATCTTTAGAGCAACAAACGACAACCTAACTTTGCAAGACTGGTTAGAAAAAAAGATTTGGCCAATTGAAAACAACATGACAGATGAAGACGTATACTATTCAGCATTATTATCATGCCTAGAAATGATAAAAACAGGAACTACCTGTGCAAGTGATATGTATTTTGGTTATAAAGGGACGATGAAAGCAGTAAAAGATTCAAAAATAAGAATAGCAATGTCCAGATGCCTAATCGGTGATACAGATAAAGATGGATTAAACAAAATAAAAGAGTTTAAAGCTCTAATAAAAGAATATAAAAATAATCCACTTGTAACATTCACTATAACACCCCATTCAATGTACACCTGTACAAAAAATTATCTAAAAGAATGTGAAAAATTAGCAAGAGAAACAAATTTACCAATTCACATGCATTTCTGTGAAAACAAAGAAGAAGTAAAAATTATCAAAGAAAAATACCAAAAATCCCCAGTAGAGGCTTTAAAAGAACTAGGTTTCTTGGGTCATAAATTAATCTTAGCTCACGGAACATTTATAGAAGAAAAAGAACAAGAAATATTAAAAGATAAAAATGTTTCAATAGTAACAAACCCTTTAAGTAATTTAAACCTAGGTTGTGGCATTGCAGACATAACAAGTTACAAAAAACATAACATTAACATTTGTTTAGGAACAGATGGCCAAGGAAGTGGAAATAATTTAAATCTATTTAAACACATGTCATTAGTAGCAAACCTTCAAAAAGCACTTTACAAAGATCCAACAGTAATAAGTTCTTATGAAGTTCTTCAAATGGCTACCATAAACTCAGCAAAAGCTCTAGGACTAGAAGAAAAAATTGGCTCATTAGAAGAAGGAAAAAAGGCAGACATAATTATTTTAGATTTAGATAAAATAGGAACTTTCCCAACACCAGAATTATTTCCTCAAATAGTTAACAATATAGAAGAAAATAACATATTAACAACAATTATAAATGGAGAAATCATCATGGAAAATAAAAAGTTAAATATAGAAATAGATAAAGAAAACCTCAAAGAAAACATCAAAAAAATCTATACTAGATTAAAAATATAAAAGGAGAGAAAAACATGGTATATATATTTTTAATAATAGGGTTTATCCTCTTAGTAAAAGGAGCAGACTACTTTGTTGAAGGAAGTTCAAACCTAGCAAAAGCTCTAAAAATTCCAACTTTAATAATAGGATTAACAATAGTAGCATTTGGAACAAGTGCTCCAGAGGCAGTAGTAAGTTTAGTAGCATCCTTAAAAGGATCAAATGAAATCGCCGTAAGTAACGTAATAGGATCAAACCTATTCAATCTTCTAGGAGTTCTAGGAATAAGTGCAATAATATCAGGTTTAAAAGCAAACAGACAAGTAATCACAAAAGACTTCTTGTTTTCTATAATTGCAACATTGATTCTAATGTTCTTAATGTTTGATAATTTTCTAAATGGAAGTGGACAAAATATTATAACCAAAGGAGAAGGATTAGTTCTATTAAGTATCTTAGCAATCTATATCTATTCACTTCTTCTGACAGCGAAAGAAGAAAAAAAGCTAACCAAAGAAAAACACAAACTAACAACAAAAGATATATTAATGTTAGTTTTTGGATTAATTGCAGTTGTTATTGGAGGCGAAACAGTAGTAAAATCAGCCCAAACAATAGCAATAAGCTGGGGAGTATCAGAAACCCTAGTAGGGCTAACCATAGTATCACTTGGTACATCACTTCCAGAATTAGTAACATCAGTCATGGCAGTAAAAAAAGGAGAAACAGACATTGCTATAGGAAATGTTATAGGATCAAATATCTTCAATCTCCTGTTTGTTATAGGTTTATCAAGTTCAGTAGCATCCCTTCCAGTAAATAACCAAAGTTTAATAGATATAATAATTCTTCTAGGAGTATCAATAATGTGCTACATCTTTACTTGTTTTAACTCAAGAATTGGAAACAAAAAAGGATTTATCATGGTTATAACTTACATAGCATTTATGGTATATATAATTATCAGATAAGAAAAGAGGTAATGAAAATGAAAAACAAAAAACTAATAATAGGACTAATTTTAATAGTGATCCTAATAATCGGAGCAGTAACAACATACATACTAGTTCAAAATAGTAAAGATAGTTATAAATTTAAAAAAGAATACGAAAGCTACAATAATAAAAGCTGGGAACACGAAGGGAAAAAAGGTAAATACTTAAACATAGAAATAAACAAAGACAATCCAATTATTTATCTAAATGATGAAAATATTGTAAAAGAACTAAAAGAAGGAGATAAAATAATATATTTCGGATTTCCTGATTGTAATTGGTGTCGTTCAGCAGTACCAGTCCTTTTAAAATCAGCAGAAGAAAACGGAGTAGAAAAAATTTATTACTATAATTTTGGAGAAGTAAGAGAAGCTTTTGAAAAAGATACAAACAATGAAAAAGCCAAAATCTATCAACAAATCATAGAGGTTCTAGGAAACAACATAACTTCAACATTTGAAAGTGGAGCAAAAAAAGGTGAAAAAAGACTTTCAGCCCCAACAGTAGTATTGATGAAAGATGGAAAAGTAGCAAGTTTTCATTATAGAACAGTTGATTCTCACCAAAACTATAACAAAAATCTAACAACAGAAGAGTATGATGAATTATATAAAATATATGAAGATATAATGATTGATTTTATCATGTGTACAACAGATTGTTAAAAATGAACTGCATATATTACTACCATTCAAAAATAGGATACTTCAAAATAAAAATAGAAAATGATATCCTAACAGAATTAGATAAAGTAGAAGAAAAACAAGAAAACGAAAATTATTCAAAAATTCTACCTGAACTAATTAAACAACTAGATGAATATTTTGAAGGAAAAAGAAAAAATTTTACTATTCCATACAAAACCAAAGGAACGACGTTTCAAGAAAAAGTATGGCAAGAATTAACAAAAATACCCTATGGAGAAACTAGAAGTTACAAAGATATTGCCATAAAAGTAGGATGCCCAAAAGGATATAGGGCAGTTGGACTTGCTAACAACAAAAATAAAATATCAATTGTTATCCCTTGTCACCGAGTAATAGGAACAAATAAAAAGTTAATCGGTTACAGTGGAGGAATAAAAACAAAAGAACAATTACTAGATTTAGAACAAAAGTATAAATAGAAAGCTATCAAAAACTTACATATTTCTCATCAAAACTAACTTTTAAAAAAAGAAAGAAATGCTATTAGTAAACAAAAATTTGAAGTATGATGTAAAAT
>JBJEYJ010000072.1:0-9913 GCA_051886655.1 Bacilli bacterium
ATACTAATTCTTACTATAATAATTATCAGTATTCTGTTAATATCTACTCAAATAATTCTAAATACATGGGGAGTAAAAAAATATAAAAAGTTAAGTTAAATAAAAAAGAAGAAATAATTCAGTTTAATCTGAATATTTCTTCTTTATTTTTGCTTTATATTACCACAAAATAACATTTTTTTCAAGACTTGTAATTTAATCAAAATAGTAGTATTAAGAATTAGAGGTGAAAAAAATGAAAAATAAAAACATGACAGCGTTAGTAAGCGCATTTGCAAGATGTTATCATTATAAGAATAATAAATATAGAATTTTTAGTGATAATGTTGCAGAAAAAATTTTAAGTAATGAAGAGTATAATGCTATTGCAAATAGCATGTCCGAAGGAATTAATTTTTTTAGTCCTAACTTTATAGGAACAAAAGAAAATGCTTTAAGGTGGATAGTAGATAATCAGTTATCTCCATCAGTACTAGGAAGAAGTGCTTTTTGTGAGAAGTCACTATTTAATTCCATTAAACTTGGATGTAAACAATATTTAATTTTTGCATCAGGTTATGATACATTTGCTTATAGAAATAATATAAAAGGTTTAAAAGTATTTGAAATTGATAAAAGTGAAATGATCGAAGATAAAATTAAAAGATTAGATAACAGTAAAATAGATTATTCAAAAGTTAATTTTATCAAATGTGATTTTACAGATGAAAACTGGATTAACAATATCAAAAACAGTACATATGATGAAAATCAAATATCATTTAGTAGTTTACTTGGAATTAGTTATTACTTAACAAAAGAAGAATTTTATAGATTACTTAACTATATTTCTGATATAGTTTGTAAAGGTAGTAGTATAGTTTTTGATTACCCAACTTATGAAAAAAGTAAAGAAAAAGAAATTAATGAAAGATTAGCGAGCAGTGCTAATGAAAAGATGCAATCCAAATACTCTTACAAAGAGATAGAAGATATACTATCGAAAAATGATTTTTTAATTTACGAACATCTAAATCATAAAGAAATGACTAGTACTTATTTTGAAAGTTATAATATATTAAATCCAGATAACAAAATAATCGCACCAAAAGGAGTGTGTTATTGTTTAGTAGTAAAGAAGTAATTAATAAAAGACATGTTTATATAAACAATTATAAACATATCATCAAATTTGCTATAAATTAAATCAATTATCATCATGCTCAACTAAATTACTATAGTACTTAACTTTCCCACTTAAAACATCGTCATAAAATTGTTGTTTCCAATTAATATAATCAATACTTTCTTGTACATCTTTCATTTTTTGTTGCAGATCGTTTAATTTTAACTTTAAAACTTCCTTTCTCTCAGGAATAGACTTTTCTCCAATTAGACATAACTCTAGATATTCTTTCATTTCTGCAATGCTCATACCACATTTTTTTAAACAAGATAGACTATTAATCCAAGCAATATCTTTATCATTAAAAACACGATAATTATTTTTATCTCTTTTTACATTTGGTATTAATCCCTTATTACAATAAAACTTTAATGTATCATAAGTAAGATTTGTCTTTTCACAAGTTTGTTTCATAGAATATAACATTTTAACATCTTCTCCTTAAAAAAAATCAAAAAATACTTGACCGTGCGTAACACACGACAATTATACTTTGATTGTACTAAATTAATTTAAAATAGTCAAAAGGAGGAATTATGAAATACGTAAAATTAAATAATGGTATAGAAATGCCAATTCTAGGATTTGGAGTTTATCAAATACCTAAAGAAGAAACAAAAAGATGTGTACTAGAAGCTTTAAAAATAGGATATCGATCAATTGATACTGCTCAAAGTTATTTTAATGAAAAAGAAGTAGGAGAAGCAATAAAAGAAAGTAAAATTCCAAGAGAAGAAATATTTATAACATCTAAAGTATGGATTGATAACTATGGTTATGAAAAATGTAGAAATTCAGTTTTAAAATCTTTAGAAAAAATGGGGATAGATTACATAGATTTAATGCTTTTACATCAACCATTTGGGGATTACTATGGAGCATATAAAGCACTAGAAGATTTATATGAAGAAGGTAAAATCAGAGCAATAGGGGTAAGTAATTTTTACCCAGATCGTTTATCAGATATTTGTTTATTTGAAAGAAAAGTTATTCCAGCGATTAATCAAGTAGAAACCAATCCAAGAAATGCTCAATTTTTAGCCCAAAAAAACATGGAAAAATATGGAGTACATATTGAAAGTTGGGCACCATTCGGGGAAGGTAGAGATAAAATGTTTGAAAATAAAATACTTATAAATATAGGAAAAAAATATAATAAAAGTTCAGCACAAGTAATTTTAAGATGGTTAATCCAAAGAGGAGTTATCATCGCTTGTAAATCTACACATATAGACAGGATGAAAGAAAACTTTAATGTCTTTGATTTTGAACTATCAGAAGAAGACATGAAATCTATAAAACAATTAGATTCTGGTAATAGCCTATTTTTCAATCATCAAGATCCGAATATGGTAGAATGGTTTGATAGTATAGTAAAAGAACGAAGAAGTAATGAGGATTGTCGCAAAGACAAGAAAAATTGGTAAATTGAAGGGGATGAAATAATGAATAAAAAATTAGTTATAGGAATAGTTATAATTTTATGTATTATAGGAATTCCATTATTTTCAGTATTAAATTCTAAAAATATGAATAATCAAGGTCCAAAAGAATTAGGAAAAGTATTAGTAGTATATTTTTCGGCTCAAGGTCATACCAAAACTGTCGCAGAAAAAATTGCCCGAAATTTAAATGCAGATATTTTTGAAATTATCCCCAAGCAAAACTATACATCTGAAGACTTAGATTGGACCAATGACAATTCCAGAGTATCAAAAGAACACAATGATGAAAGCTTAAGAAATATAGACTTGATAAATACAAAAGTAGAAAAATGGGATAGTTATGATACCATATTAATAGGTTATCCAATTTGGTGGGGAATAGCAGCTTGGCCCGTTAATAATTTTATAAAAGATAATGATTTTAATGGAAAAACAATTATTCCATTTTGTACATCAGCTTCATCAGATATAGGAGACAGTGGCAAAAATTTAGAAAAATTAGCAGGTTCTGGTAATTGGTTAGAAGGATATCGTTTTAATTCTAATCCATCTGATAATGACATAAAACAGTTTACGGATAGTTTAAGCTAAAAATATCACAAAAAAACTAACCACAAAGGTTAGTATATTTTCTTATGGAGCGAATCACATACAAGTTACGAACTATGTTCTCTTTCTAAAAATATTATATATTAATAATAGTTATTTTTCAATACTACATTCTTTTATTGTTTTTAAAAAAGATTTTCTTATTATGCGATTCATTTTTCTTAAGTCATTAAATTTTACAATTGATTCAATATCGACATTTTTTAATACGTCTTCATATTTTATTTCAATTTTATATTCTTTTTTGTATTTATCAATCAAGTGGTTTATCCTATAGTTTATAAATCTAATTTTTTCACTTGGTTCTATATCACTAAAGTGGTATAGCATAGAGAATCTTGAAATAATTGGAGCAGGTATTTTTTCCTTATATGTGTTATTATCAAGATTTGAAGTAAAAATAATTAAATAGCCATTTAAATTATACTCATTTTCATCAAGATCTGTAAATTTTCCATCTTCGAGTAATTCATAGAAAAAATTATATATATCAGTATCTGCTTTATCAAATTCATCTATTAATATTACTTTTGAATCACTATTCTTTATTTTGTTTGTTAATTCTCCACCTCGTTCGCTTCCTATATATCCTTTTGGAGAACCAATCAAGCTATTTAATGAACCACCTGTTTTATAATTACCTAAATTGATTTTTATTGGATTACTATAATTATATAAAGCATTATGTAATATTCTTGCTGTTTCTGTTTTTCCAATTCCTGGCTTTCCACACATAAATATAGACAATATTTTTTCTTCTCCTAATTTGTTTAATATTTGAAACTCATTTATTTTTTCTATTAAATCATTTTTAAAGTCATTATGACCATATAAATTTTGATTTAAAGAATCTGTAATTTTTGTTATATCTTCATTTGTTAAATTGCCAAAATTTCTATGACATTCATTTTTCTCTTGATAAATATTATTTATTGGCTCAATATCTGTAATTAAACTAGGAAATAAATTCTTCACTTTTTTAGAGAGATTTGTATTCATTATGAAACTCACATTATCAATTGTTGAAAATTGTGCTAATACTTTTTCAATTAATATAGGTTTATCTAAATAATATGATATAAAAAAAGTTGAAATATCTATGTAATATGTATTTTCATTTTTTAATTCAATTGAAATTGAATTTTTATCAAAATCAAAAATTTCTCCAATAGATATTACAATGTCAGTTTCCTGTTTTTCCTTAATAAATTCTTCATATCTCTCTTTTGTAAAATCATATGACTTCTTACTCATTGTTTTCTTCCTCATTATTTAATTTTAGTTCTTGTACTATTGCGATTAAGTCTATATATGGCTTTTCTTCTGGTTCTGGAATATTATTGTCACTTTTATCAGAATTGCCGTTTGAATTTTTTAATTCATTATCTTCCATATTTTGATCATCAGTTTGTAAAATATCCCAAGATGATTTTTTCGTAGGTTTATATTTATCTTCACGATAAATACCTATAATATTAACTGTTCCTATTTCTAAATCCAAAATACAATAATCGTTTTCAAACTCTTTTTCTAGTTTCATAGGTATTGAAACATAAAATTTTTCTTGTTCTTTATTTTCACAACATAATTGATATTTATAGTCTTTTAGAAAAATGGTACTTAATGCATTAACATCAATTTTTAAATTTTGTCCACCAGCATCTGCATTTATGACATTATCTTTAAGAGCGCCACTAACCATAGAATTTACCTGTAAAATTTCTTCTTTGTTAATGATTGATATTTTAACATTGTCAATTATTATTAACTGTCCATTCTTAATGTTTTTAAGGTTTGAAATTCTTTTAGCTTTATCTTTTACGATTTTTAAAATAGTGGAGTTTGTATTTTTTACTTCTTGAACTTCTTTATATTCCAAAGATTTTACTGTTTGATTTTCTGCGGTTATTTCCATTGATGGCTTTAAAATCTTATTTTCATGAAGCATATCAAGTTTATTTGTAAATTTTGCAGAATTTTCCTCCTTAGACTTTTTTTCTATCTGTGTTTTTAGTTTGTTGTCGATAAGCATAGCAATTTCATAAACTTTGGGAAAATTAACATAATAGATATTAAATAAATCACATTCTTCATCTTTATCTTTAATTTTGTTAATTAAAAAATTTATCGCATCAATATTAATATAAATAGATAAAAGAATAATAATAATGATATATATCGTTTTAAATTTATCAAATATATTAAAACTGTTATCTAATATAACATAGGCAACATATGCAATAAAAATAAACATAAATGTCTTTATTATTTTTTTAATATATTCCATCATTCTTCACCTTTAAAGATTTCTTCTAACAAAATCCAATTATTATTTTCCATATCTTCAGTATATTCTGTATTACAGAAGTATAGTAAATCATTTTTATCATAATCTCTTACAAATCCCCAATTGACATTATAGTCATTAGCATATTTTTTTAATGCCTCAAACTTATTTTCTACTTTTATATCAATATTTTTAGATTCACCAGCAGTATTTTCTCCACCTTTTGTTTCAATAATCCATATTTTATTATCTTTATCACAGACAATAAAGTCAGGGTAGAAATGCCATTTATGATTTACTGCATCAACATAAACAATCGAAAAATAATCACTTGATGATTCACCATTCTTATAAAACCATTTAATATTTTCATTATGTTCACAGAAAAATTCAAACATTCTCTCACTTTTAGATTTTATTGTACTATTAGGATAGTTCATATAAATAGATTTTTCGTAAATAGTAGGATCTTTCATTTTAGAATCATATTTAATATAATCCATTTCTGGGACTTTCCAATCTACAACTTTTAATTCATCTAATTTTAATTTAATCTGTCTTGCCTTTTGTGATACTGCTTCTTGAAAATCATGCTTTAGTACATCTTCATTGTTAATTACAAAAGCATAAAATTCTAGTAATGATAAATCAATAAACTTTTTAGTAAACAACTTACCTCTAAAAAACATTCTTTCAAGCATAAGTCTAGTTCTATCATATCTCATACCAATTTTAGAAGATATAACATTTACAGAGTGTCTTAATTCAAAGCCATTTTTATTTGTACTAACTTCTGATTGTACTTTTATTCTGTTAGCATTTTCTAATTCATCAGAATTAATTCTAACTATTTTATCTTGAACAATATAATTATCTATTGTATCTCTAAATACATACCCATTTGCCTCTAATATAGTTTTATTATTCTTTTTATTAGTTGTTAGTTTATATTTTTCTATGTAGTAATCGTGCAATATATTAAATGTTTGTCTTTCATCAAACCCATCAAAATTATTGTCAAAAGATAATTTCTTTAAAGTTAAATTTTTATATTCATTTTTAAGAAATATAATTTTAGTATCATAAGCATTAGAACCTAATTCTTGTTTTACTGATTGTTCATATTTTTCATCAAAAGTGTATAAATAACAATTATCTAGTAAAACATTATCATAATGATGTGCTTGAGGCATTCTTCTAATTCTTCCGATAGTTTGAGTTTCAAAATCTTCACTCATATTGTCGCGAAGTTTAACTAATATTTTTGCTCTAGGGCAATCCCAACCAGTTGATATTGCTTGCTTCATAATAAGAATTGCTTGATTAGATTCATTATCTTCAATGTTATTAATATTTTCTTTTCTATCAGACAACCAAATAGCAAGATTTTGTCTATCATAAGTATATTTTTTATCTTCAAGAATTTTTTCAATTTGTTTAATTAAGTCATCTGATTTACTAGGTACTTGAATTATTATTAATGGATTTACTTGAACTCCTAGTTTCATATATTCTTCTTTAACTCTTTTTCTTTTTTCGATTGCTAAATCAAGTAAGTACTCATGTTCATTTGAAAGAGTAGATTCATTAGATACATTTTCATTTATATATAATGCTCTTGTAATAAGCCCTGCATTTATTACTTCTAGTTCATCTATTTTAATAAACTCTGCCTCTTTATTAGTTTTAGTAGTAGCACTAACTCTAACAATATATTCTGGATTCATATATTCAATAATCGCTTCAGCCTTAACAGTCTTATTCAAGTGTTCTTCATCAACTATAATAATAAACTTATAACCATTATTATGAGCTTCATGAACTCTTTCATACAGATTCTTTCTTTCAGCTTCTTTTAAGGCGTTATTTCCTTTTTTAGTAATTGTTTCCCAATTTATAAAAGCAGTATCTTTAGCATTAAATCCTTGTAATAATACATCTTGAATATTCTTTGTATTATGATGTGGTAAGAACTTTATCATTTTATTTCTACTTTGTTCTTCTAAATCACCTTTACCTGGAGTTAGCCATACAAATATAGTTTTATTGTTTTCTTTTAAATATTCTTCAATATAAGATACTAAAATAATTGTTTTTCCACTACCAGTAGGAGCTTGTAATAATACTTCTTTTTTATTTCCAACTGAAGTAGCATCAAGTAATTTATTTACTGTATCTATTTGAAAATCTTTTAATTTAATTCCTTGCATTACATTACCTCCATAATCTCATCTTCAAAGTAATATTCAGGTATAATATATACTTCAATATTATTATCTTCAAAGATTTTTTCTTGTTCTGATGTTAGAAGAATATCAGATGAAATATAAACTTTATCACATATTTCTAATTCTTCTTGATTAGTACTAAATTTATCTAATTCATTCTCGTCTAAATACACTCTAATTTTATTATCATCTATTTCAATACCGTTTTCTAATTGAATTAGATTTTTAATATTTATAAGTAAATTATTATGTAAGTTTTCTTTTTCTGTATTTATTCTAGGTATATAAGTACATTTATAATATTTTAAGTTTGATTTTAAAGGATTATATTTCCCGTATCCTGTTATTACATTTTTAATTCTCTTGTAAGTGATATCTTCACAAATATTATTTTCATTATTTGTGCATAAAATAAATTGTCTATTCCCGCTATCTTCATTATTAAGTTCTAATACAGCTTGAGCAGTACTTCCTGAACCAGCAAAGAAATCTAAAACAATAGAATTTTTATTTGTATGGTAATTGATTAATTCTTTTAACATTTTAACCGGTTTTTTACCACTATTAAATGTCATATTTCCCTCATGTCTAATATTACCAAAATCAGGAGCAAAATTTAATAAGTTTGAAATAGGTACTTCTCTGTATGAGCCACCATTATTAATTTCATCAACTCTTGATAATGGCATTCCAGAATACATTTTACATCTTGTCGAACCGTTTTTTGCTGGACCAACATAATATCTATATCCCAAACCATCATCACCACGACCAATAACTTTGTATAAACATCCAAGTCCATCAACTTCATATCTAGGTTCAATATATTTTCTAACAACTTGTCCATAAGACATTTTTGAGTATATTGTTCCCGATACCCACGTTTCTTTTAATAAATTTTGACTAGATTCAGTTTTCTTTTCTATTTTCCATTCTCCAGGTTTAAATATTTGAATTTCAGTACTACCATTTTTTATCAGGGTTCCCTTATTTAATTCTTTTATTTTATATACAAAACTTGAATCAGTATATTTTTCTTTAGGTAAATTTAGTTTAAATTGATTTATATCTTTTGCATAAACTAAAACATATTCCATTACTGGTTTAACTGCTTTACCATCCGCTAAAGATTTTTCAGCATATCTAACTTGAATATGATGAATTGAAAGCCTATTTTCTTCATTAAAAATATTATCGCAAAGCATTTTTAGTTGTGCTATTTCATTATCATCTATGCTTATAAATATTATCCCTGAGTCATTTAATAATTTGTGAGCAATTTTTAATCTTTTTTCCATAAATGAAAGCCATTTACTATGTTTATATCCATCTTCATCATCTATTATTTTATCATTGTATATAAAGTCTTTACTTCCAGTATTATATGGTGGATCAATATAAATTATATCAATTTTTCCTTTATGGGTCTTTTCTAACAAATATAAACTATGAAGATTATCTCCCTCTAATAAAAAGTTAAAGTTTTCATCTGGATTAGATACAATTTCTTTATCCTTGATTTCTTCGAATGTAGGTATTTGAGTTTCTAGTTCTTTATCGACACGTTCTTCATGTTCTTCCCAAATAAGACCATATTTCTTTTTAGTTAATTCATTTTCTATCATGGATAAATTAGTTAAAGTTTCTTCATCAGAAATATTTTTTTTAATTTCATTAATTGTATTTAACATTTTATCTCTTCTAATCTTTGATAGGTTAGTTGTCTCCATTATTTTCCTCCTTTGATTTTATTTCCACAATATCATTTAAAGTACATTTTAAAACATCACATACCTTAACTAAAGTTTCTAAAGGAACTGATTCATTTCGTCCCATTTTTGCCATGGCATTAGTGCTTATTTTAGCTTGCTTGCAAAGTTCTGTTTTGTTAATGTTTTTATCAATCATTAACTTCCATAGTTTATTATAATCTAATATCATTTTTTAACCTCTATCCATTTTTTTTGTTACATATTTATTTTATCATTTCAACTTTTATATATCAAGTAATTCTTGAAAATATCAAGGCAAAATTTTAGCCTTTCTTACTAATGTTTTTTGATGAAAAGGGCATGGGAATTCCCATAGTAGAATTTATGCGGGAGTATAAATTCAGTGCTGGCTAGACACGACTTTTACTCCCATACTTAATAAAATTAAAAAAAGAGAATTAAATTAT
>JBJEYJ010000073.1:0-2267 GCA_051886655.1 Bacilli bacterium
TTAAAGAAAAAGAATTAGTTAATTTACATTCTACTATTGAAGCAGCTTATGATAAGTATCGCTCTGATTTGGTAATGAGTGGAGGTAGCGCTTCTAAAGAAATTAAATTTGAAGAAAACATGGATCCAGATGTTTTTAACAAATATTTTGCAGATTTTACTTATAGTGGTAATCATTTAACAAAAGCTAATTTATCTGGTAGTGTATTTAGTCTTAAAATTAAAGGTGATTTATTAAAAGATGAATACAAAACAAGCTATCAAGAATATATAAAAGAACAAGAAACTACTGAAGATTTAGAAGACCAAGATAATAGTGGAGAAATTTTAGAAAAAACTGAAGAACAAAAATTAGAAGAAAGATATATTGAAGATGGAATTTGTTTAGTTGGCTCTAAGATAATTGATGTTACTGATGAAGACTCAACTGAAACAAAAGAAATTGCTAAGAATTGCAAAAAAAATGGAGATAGTCCTATACCATCTCAAGAGGAAATGTTATGCATAAAATTAGTAGTTAATGATGAGGAACTAATAAATGATTTTGATAAAGATAAAAGTATGCAACCACTTTGTCAAGTTTTTGGACTGGAGAAATAAAATGAATAAAATCAAAGTAATGGATACTAATTTATCCAATAAAATTGCCGCTGGAGAAGTAGTTGAAACTTTAATGAATGTTGTTAAAGAACTTGTTGAAAATAGTATTGATGCAGGTTCTTCTTTTATCAAAATAGATTTAATAGATTCAGGTACAAAAAAAATAAGTGTGTCCGATGATGGAATAGGTATGGATAGGGAAGATGCTGTAAATTGCCTCAAAAGACATGCAACAAGTAAACTTTATAGTGATGAAGATTTATTTCATATAGATACTTTAGGATTTCGTGGAGAAGCACTTCCTTCTATTGCATCTGTTTCAAAAATGAAGATAGAAACAGCTTCTGAAGACATTGGTACAACTGTTATAATATCAGGTGGAAATATAGAAAAAATTGAATCATCACCACTTAGAACAGGGACTAAAATCACAGTACAAGATATTTTTTATAACACCCCAGCAAGATTAAAATATCTTAAAAATTTACATACTGAACTTGCAAATATTAATTCTTATGTAACTAAAATGGCTCTTTCTTATCCAAATATAAAATTTAATTTAACTAACAATGAGAAAAAACTTTTATCAACAGATGGAAGAGGTAACTTATTAAAAGTTATTAATAGCGTCTACGGACTTGAAGTAACAAAAAAAATGATCAAAATTTCAGCAGAAAATAGTGATTATGAAGTAAGTGGTTACATTTCTTATCCAGAAATTAATCGTTCTTCGAGGGCTTTTATTACTATTTTTGTAAATGGAAGATATATTAGAAATAATGATATCATAAAGACAATTTTAGAAGGATATCATACTTATCTACCAATTGGAAGATACCCAGTAGTAGTTCTTAACATTGAAACAGATCCATCAATTATTGATGTAAATGTTCATCCAACAAAAATGGATATTAAATTTTCTAAACAGGAAGAATTAAAAGAACTTTTGTTAAAAACAATAAGTGATGCTCTTTTAAAACTGGTTTTAGTGCCAGAGATAAAATCAGAAGAAAAAGTAATATCTAACATAAATGAAGTTACCACAATCAACAAAGATCTAGATTTTAAAGAAAAAAAAGTAATAAGTCCAAAATATGAAGAAATATCTTTTGATTTTAACACTAATGAAGAAGAAATACTCTATAAAATAGAAAACCAAACCGAAAAAAAAGAAACTGTAAATAAAATAACTCCAGTAGGAATAATCAAAAATACTTACATAATTGGAGAAAACGATGAAGGAATGCACATAATAGATCAGCACGCTGCGCAGGAAAGAATAAATTACGAACTTTATAAGAAAAAACTTGGAGAAGAAACTAAAGAAATAACAGATGTTCTAGTGCCAATAAAACTAGAATTTACCTCAAGTGAATTTTTAGAACTAAAAGAAAAACAAGATATTATAAATAAAACAGGTATTTTCTTTGAAGAATTTGGACAAAATTCAGTAATAATTAGAAAACATCCAAGATGGTTAAATCCTAAATTTGTTACAGACCAAATAAGAAAAATATTAGAAATTATTATATCAGAAAACGATTTTTCTAAAGAGAAATTTAATGAAAAAATCGCAATTACTCTAGCATGTAAAATGTCTATAAAAGCAAATGACTATATTTCCTTAGAAGAAGCAGATAAACTTTTGGAAACACTTTTAAAATGTGA
>JBJEYJ010000074.1:0-9719 GCA_051886655.1 Bacilli bacterium
CCTCCACGTGTTTCTGTTTTTTTGGTCGAAAATTTTGACCAAAAGTTGTTTAATTATTTAATTTGATATATTTTATTTTAAAGTTGTTCTTTTAATTTTTCTAGTTTGTCTTGTTCTTCTTTTAATTTTTGCCTATCTAGCTCTACTACGTGAGCAGGAGCTTTATTTACATAGTTTTCATTTGATAGAAGTTTTTCTCTTTTTGAAATAGATGCTTCTAGTTTTTCTTTTTCACTTATTAACAATTCTTTGTTAATTTCTTTTCCTTTTTGATAGAAATTTATTGTTATGTAGTTTGATTCGTATGAGTATTTTTCTCCTTCTTGTGGAGCGAATAGGTTTTCTTCTTTTATTTTTAACATGTTTTTGTAGATATATTCTACTTCTTTATCTGTTTTTAATTCAATACATGCTTCTTTTGTTATTTCATTTGTTACTTTTAAGTTTCTTATATTTGTTATGTCTTCGATAACTTTGTCTAGTTTTTGTTCTTCTTCTTTAAATATTTCTTCTTTGTTTGTTTTAGGATAAGAACTTATCATAATGCTGCTTGTTTCTTTTATTGGTAGTTTTTGGTAAATTTCTTCAGTAACATATGGCATGAATGGGTGAAGCATTTTTAATATTTTAGTTAAAACTTCTAGAAGAACTGTTTTAGTTGTTTGATTATCTAATTTTGATTTAGTGAGTTCTATGTAGTTGTCACAGAAATCTTCCCAAATGAATTTGTAAAGTTCGTTTCCTACGTTGTTGAATTCATATTTTTCCATGTTGGTTCTTACATTTTTAATTGTTTTGTTTAGTTTAGTAAGAATCCATTTATCTTCGATAGATAAGTTTTCTTTGGTTGGATTTATATTTTCTATGTTCATAAGTACAAATCTTGAAGCATTCCATAGTTTGTTTATGAAGTTCCAAGTTGATTTTACTTTTTCTTCATCATATCTTAAGTCCATTCCTGGTGCTGTATTTGTTGTTAGGAAAAATCTTAGGGCATCTGCACCGTAACTTTCTATTACATCCATTGGATCGACACCATTTCCTAATGATTTTGACATTTTTCTTCCTTGTTTATCCCTTATAAGTCCATGGATTAGGCAATCTTTGAATGGTCTTGTGTTTGTAAAATGTAGTCCTTGAAATGTCATTCTGTTTACCCAGAATGGAATGATATCATAGCCTGTTACTAGGACGTTGTTTGGATAGTATCTTTTTAAGTCTTCTGTTTCTTCTGGCCATCCTAGGGTTGAGAAAGGCCAAAGGGCACTTGAGAACCATGTATCTAATACATCTTCATCTTGCTTCCATCCTTCGCCTTCTGGTTTTTCTTTTCCTACATAGATTTGGTCTTCTTTGTACCATGCTGGAATTCTGTGTCCCCACCAAAGTTGTCTTGAAATGCACCAATCGTAGGTTATTTCCATCCAGTGATTCATTGTTTTTTCGTATCTTTCTGGAACAAAGTTTACTTTTTTATCTTTATCTTTTTGATTTTCTAATACTCTATCTGCAAGCGGACGCATTTTTACGAACCATTGTTTAGATAGATATGGTTCAACCATAACTCCGGTTCTTTCAGAATGTCCAACATTATGAGTTATTTCTTCGATTTTGATTAGTAAGTCTTCTTTTTGGAGGTCGCTTACTATTTGTTCTCTAGCAGTGAAACGATCAAGTCCTTGATATTTTCCAGCTTTTTCATTCATTGTTCCATCTTCATTTAGAACATTTATTCTTTCTAGGTTGTGTCTATTTCCTACTTCAAAGTCGTTAGGGTCATGTGCTGGAGTTATTTTAACTACTCCGGTTCCAAATTCTGGATCTGCATGTTCATCTGCGATTACTGGAATTCTTTTGTTTAGAAGTGGTAATATTACTTTTTTTCCTATATATTTTTGATATCTTTCGTCTTCCTTATTTACTGCGACTGCGGTATCTCCAAGCAATGTTTCAGGACGAGTTGTTGCAACTTCTAGGTAATTTTCTTCTCCTTCTATGTAATATTTTATGTGATAGAAAGCACCTTTTGTTTCTTTATAAATTACTTCTTCGTTTGAAAGGGCTGTTTTAGCTTCTGGATCCCAGTTTATTATTCTTTCTCCTCGGTAAATTAGTCCTTCGTTATAAAGTTTTATGAAGACATCTTCAACCGCATTTGACAGACCTTCATCAAGAGTGAATCTTTCTTTTCTGTAATCAAGGGAAAGTCCAAGTTTTGCCCACTGATTTCTTATGTTTTCGGCATATTCTTCTTTCCACTCCCAAGCTTTCCTTAGGAATCCTTCTCTACCTAGCTGGTATTTGTCTATTCCTTCGCTTTTTAGTTTTGCTACTACTTTTGCTTCGGTTGCTATAGCGGCATGGTCCATTCCTGGAAGCCATAATGCATCGTATCCATCCATTCTTTTGTATCTTATTAGAATGTCTTGAATTGTTGTATCCCAAGCGTGTCCTAAGTGAAGTCGTCCTGTTACATTTGGTGGTGGTATTACTATGCAGTAAGGCTCTTTTGATTTGTCTCCACTTTCAAAATATTTGTTTTCTAACCAAGTTTGATATTTTCCTTTTTCTACTTCTTTGTGATTATATTTTTTGTCTAACATTTTTCCATCTCCTTTAAGTGTTCTAGTGCACAATCAAAATATTCTTTATATTTTTCCTTATTTTTTATTACTTCATATAGATGCTCTAATACATTTTTTTCTAAAAGGTATTTTGCTGACTCTTTGAAGTTTAAATCAAAAACTAATGCTAAATAGGATATTATTTTTTCACTATTTGTTTTCATTCCTTGTTTTGGTGATCTTTTTATTGTTTTTTTATTGTAGAACTGTTTTTTTATATCATCGCTTATTTTAAATGTTTCATCTTCATAATTTAGAGCTTTTTTTGTTAACATTTTTTCTGATGCTGCATAGAGGATATCTATTTTGTCGGCATCTCTTATTATTTTAACATGAAGTAATTCATCTTTTGATAAGCCTTCTTCTATTTGGTATTTATTGTGGTTTTTTACTGCTTTTTCTATTATGTGATAATATTTTTCTTCTACTGGAATTTGTTTTATTAAATTTTGCTCGAATAATACTTTTACTCCATAGTCAGCATGATCAAATGTTTTGTTATCATTATAGGTATCATATAATTTATCTTGTTCGAATCTTCCTATGTCGTGGTAAAGTCCAATTATAAGCGCTAGATGTTTGTCCTCTTCTGATAGGTTTAGAGTTTCTGCTAAAACTAAAGAATTTTCCATGACTCTATACGAATGATAATATTTGTAGTTTATATCTGGATCATTCATATCGTAGTTTTTTATGTAATTATTTAATGCTTCTTCCATTTTTTCACCTCTTTCTTTAAAAAAAAGAGCCTTCATCCAAAGGACGAAGAGCTCGTGGTACCACCTTATTTTGTAATATTTATATTACCTTATTTGACTGTAACGTTGCCTTACGGATTATCTTACTAAGCTCGGATAATCAACCAAAAAAGCTACCTTCAACTATCTTTATTATCTATTTACACCATACATAGACTCTCTTAAAATATTAATAGTTTACTCCTCTTTTTTATTGTTTTTTAATATAATTGTGCTATATTTGTTATTTCTCCAGCGACTAGGAATATGACCATTAGGATTACAAATGCTAGTATTAGAAAAGCCATTAGGCCCCAGCCATGATTATTTAAATTCATATTACACCTCTTTTAAATCTTTTATACAAGAAATTGCTGCGAGTGCTCCATCTGCTGTTGCTGTTACGATTTGAAATGCTTCTTTTTTTATGGTATCTCCGGCAGCATAAATACCTTTGATAGGTGTCTTTTTTTGTTCGTCTACAATAATATAACCTTTTTCATCTAAAATTTCAAGGTTTTTTAAGAAATTTGTGGCTGGTTCATATCCTATAAATATGAAACAAGCTTTTGTTTCTAAAGTTCTTTCTTTATCATTTTCTTTAAGTGTAACTGATTTTAAAATATTTTCTTCTTCGTTGAATTTTTCTATGGTGCTGTTGTTTATTACTTTGATGTTTTCTTTTTTATTTACTTTATCTATTAAAACTTTATCTCCTTTTAGATTATCTCCTCTATTTATTATAGTTACTGTTTTACAGATATCTGATAGGTATAGTGATTCTTCTAGGGCACTGTTTCCTGCTCCTACAATTGAAACGTCTTCGTTTTTGTATAAATTTCCGTCGCAAAGTGAACAGAAACTTATTCCTTTACCTTCTAAACCTTGTGAATTTTCTAGTTTTTTAGGACTTCTTCCTATTGCTAGAATAACTGCTTTTGCTTGTATTTTTTCTCCATTTTTTAAAGTTATCTTTTTGATATTTTTTTCTATTTCAATGTTTGTTGCTTCTGAAAATATCTGTTTTACATTTAAGTTATTAAGTTGATTATAAAATTTCATTGCTAAATCTGGTCCTGTTATTTGTATGTATCCTGGATAGTTTTCTACTGTTGAGGTTTTATTTAGTTGCCCTCCTGGAGTTTCTTTTTCTATTATACAGCAGTTTAGTTCTGCCCTTTCTGCATATATTGCTGAGGTAATACCTGCTGGGCCTGCTCCGATTATTGCTACATCATAAATTTCTTTCATTTTCTTCAGTCCTTTCTTTTAATCTGTTCACTCTAGTGTCTTTCTTTTTATGAATTACTAAGAATAGTCCTAGTAAGAATAATAATATTGATATAACCTGCGCTACTTTTACTACCCCTAGCATTAAGGAATCTGTTCTTAGACTTTCGATGAAGAATCTAAAAAATGAATACCACATAAAATATATTCCTGTTAACTGTCCTGTTTTTAGTTTCAGTTTTTTTCTTAATATTATTAGAACTACGAAGCCTATTATGTTCCAAACTGATTCATAGTAGAATGTTGGATGATAGTATTTTCCTTCTATATTCATTCCATTTATTATAAAGGTTGGAATATTTAGGTTTTCTAGAGTTTGTCTTGCTACTTCTGGTCCATGTGCTTCAGAATTGAAAAAGTTGCCCCATCTTCCTATAGCTTGCGCTAGAATTAAAGAAGGCGCTGCTAAATCAAATATTTTTAAGAAGCTTTTTTTGTTTTTTTTAGAGTAATAGATGAACCAAATTGCTCCTGCTATTATGGCTCCATGGATTGCTAGCCCTCCATTCCATATTTCTATTATTTGAATTGGATCTTGAAGATAATAATCCAAGTTAAATATTACATAGTATATTCTTGCCCCAATTATTCCAAAGATAATTCCATAAAAAATTAGGTTTGATATGAATTTTTCATCATATCCTTTCTTTTTTGCTTCTTTTATGAAAAGGAATGAACCAATTAGAATGGCAAGTAACATGGTAATTGAGTACCAATAAATTGATATTGGTCCAATTTCTATAAGGATTGGGTTCATGCTATTCCTCCTTTATCTATTTTATTTTAAGTCTTCATTATTATAAATAAAGTCAACTATGTTAACGTTATTTATACCATTAATATTTTTTTGAAATATTAGATCTAATACAAATAAATATCTTGGATACATTTCTTTAATTTCATAAAATGGTTTATATTCTCTTTCTTCTGTATTTTTATCATCCATATTTTTGGTAACTTGTATATAGTAATATTGATTTATACCACTTCTTGCAATAAAATCGCATTCTAAATTACCTATTTTACCAACGCTCATTTTATAATTTTTGCTTTTTAAATAAGAAAATAACACATTTTCTAAAACTGGTCCATAATTAATTCTATTGTCTGTGTTAAGGGCAAAGTAGATACTTAGATCTGCTAAATAATACTTTTTTTCTCCCTCTAATACTTTTTTAGATTTTATATCAAATAACTCACATGGATAAATTATTTTGGCATTTTCTAAAACTTCTATGTAACTTTTTATGGTTCTTCTATCTACAGATATTTTTTCATCTTTAGTCAAATAATCGTATATGCTTCCTACTGAAATTATAGAACCAAAATTGTTTACTACAAATTTTTGAATAACTTCGAATAGGGCTTTGTCTTTTATTTTTTTATGTCTTTTTATATCTTTATCAAAAATTTGAGCAATTACATTTTTGGTGTACAATAATTTGTCTTCATAAGAATTATAACTTAAAGAACCGGGGAACCCTCCATTTCTTATGAAATCTTCAAATTCATGGTATATATTAGAATCTATTTCTTTATTCATAAATTTTTTCATATCTACATATTCATAAAAGTTTAATGGTAGCATTTCTATTTCTATATATCGTCCAGTAAGTTTAGTAATAAGTTCACCGCTTAGTAAATAGGAGTTAGATCCGGTTAAGAATATTGAATAATTACCAGTTTCCCTGTATGCATTAATTATAGTTTCAAAACCTTTAACATTTTGTACTTCATCAATAAAAAGGTATTTGAAGTCATCATCTATTATTAAACTATCTATTAAGTTTTCTAATTCTTCTGGAGTTTTAATGTTTTTGTATTTTTTATTATCTAATTCTATATAGATAATATCTTTTTCTTTTATGCCTTTTTCTTTTAATTCCTCTATGATAGTTTTTAAAAGATATGATTTTCCACATCTTCTTATACCTGTGATTACTTTAATCATTGTATCATCATAAAATCCTCTTATTTTTTGCAAATAGCTTTCTCTTCTATAAATTTTTTCCATAGCATATCACCCATTAAAGTATACATTATTTTTTTAAAAAAAACAAGTTATCGACCACTTTTACACTTAAAAGTTTTATAATTGGTCGATAACTGACGTTTTTTATATATTTTGAGAATTACATTCCAAGATTTTTTTTAAGTATTTCCCTGTATATGATTCTTTTACTTTTATTACTTCTTCTGGTGTTCCTGTTGCTATTATTTCCCCACCTTTATCTCCACCTTCTGGTCCTAAATCTATTATGTAGTCTGCTGTTTTTATCATGTCTAGGTTGTGTTCAATTACGATTACACTATCATTGTTATCTACTATTTTGCTTATAATTGCAAGTAATTTTTTTATGTCGTGTTGATGAAGTCCAGTTGTTGGTTCATCCATTACAAACAGGGTTTTTCCAGTTGGCTTCTTTTGTAGTTCTTTGGCTAGCTTTACACGTGAAGCTTCCCCCCCGGAAAGAGTTGGTGCTGATTGTCCTAGTTTTATGTAGCCTAAACCTACTTCTTCTAAAACTTTTAGTTTTCTTTTGATTTTTGGTACGTTTTCAAAGAAGTCTAGAGCTTCGGATACTCTCATTTCTAGTACTTCATAAATGTTTTTATCTTTGAATTTTATTTTTAAACTTTCAGTATTATATCTTGCACCGTGACATATTTCACATGGAACATATACATCTGGCAAGAAATGCATTTCTATTTTTTTAACTCCGTCTCCTCGGCAAGCTTCACATCTTCCACCTTTGACGTTGAATGAGAATCTACTTTTATCGTATCCTAACATTTTGGCTTCTTTTGTAGTTGCAAAAAGTTCTCTTATGTCGTCGAATACTCCAGTGTATGTTGCAGGATTTGATCTTGGAGTTCTTCCAATTGGATTTTGAGAAATGTGAACTATTTTATCGATATTTTCTATTCCTTTTACTGACTTATATTGTCCTGGTTTTTCTTTTGAACCATATACATGGTTATGAACAACTCTTGTTAATATTTGATTTATTAATGTACTTTTTCCACTTCCTGATACTCCGGTTACACAGGTAAATGTTCCAAGTGGAAACTTGACACTGATATTTTTTAGGTTATTTTCCTTGGCGCCTTTGATTTCTATGAATTTACCTGTTCCTTTTCTTCTTGTTTTTGGTACTTCAATACATTCTTTGCCACTTAAATATCTTCCAGTGAGACTATTTTCATCATTTGCAACTTCTTCTGGTGTTCCCATTGACACTATTTGCCCACCTTGATCTCCAGCGAGTGGTCCTACGTCTACTAAAAAATCACATTTTTTCATGGTATCGGTATCGTGTTCTACTACTATTAAGGTGTTTCCTAAATCTCGCATACTAAGCATGGTGTCTATTAATCTATCGTTATCTCTTTGATGAAGTCCAATACTTGGTTCATCTAATACGTATAAGACTCCGGTTAATCTTGTTCCTACTTGGGTTGCCAGCCTTATTCTTTGAGCTTCTCCTCCAGATAAGGTTCCGGCATTTCTATTTAAAGTTAGATAGTCTAGTCCTACATTAATTAAAAAACTTAAGCGATCTTTTATTTCAGTAACTATTAGCTTAGCTATTTGTTCTTGTTCTTCGGTTAGTTTCAAACTATTCATAAAACTATATATTTCTTTTACACTTAATTTTGTTACTTCGTAAATATTTTTTTCATTTATTAATACTGATAGTATTTCTTTTTTTAGTCTTGCTCCTTTACAGGTTGGGCACATTAATTCTACCATGTATTTTTCTAGCCATTCTCTGATCCAAGTACTGCTTGTTTCCATGTATCTTCTTTCTAAGTTTGTTATTATTCCTTCGAATGTTCCGTAATTATCTGATAGATGACCATTTTTGCTACGATAATGAAAATGAATTAAATCATTTGTACCATATAGGATCATGTCTAATTCTTTTTTGGTAAAATCTTTTATTTTTTTGTTTAAATCAATACCGTAGTGATCACAGAAGTTTTGTAATTTTAGAAAGTTTATGTTTTCTGTATCATCTCCGAACGGTTCTATTCCTCCTTCTTTTATAGTTTTATTTTTGTCTGGTATTACTAAATCTGGATCCATTACTAGTTTTACTCCAAGTCCTTTACAATCGGGGCAAGCTCCATAAGGGGCATTAAAACTGAAGGTGCGTGGTTCTAGTTCGTTTAATGAAAAGTTGCAATGTGGACAGGAAAAATTTTCGGAAAATACTAGTTTTTCTTTGTTTGGTATTTCTACATATACTTTTCCTTTTGAAAGTTTAGTTGCAGTTTCTAGTGATTCATAAAGTCTTGATTTTATTCCTTCTTTTAGAACAAGTCTATCGATAATTACTTCTATGTTATGTTTTTTATTTTTTTCTAGTTCTATATCTTCGCTTAAATCGTATTGAGTTTTATCTATATTTACCCTTACATAACCATTTTTTCTTAGGTCTTCAAGTAGTTCTTTGTGAGTTCCTTTTTTTCCTTCGATTATTGGAGAAGTTATTATTATTTTTGTTCCTTCTTCCAACTCCATTATTTTATTAGTCATTTCTTCTATACTTTGACTTTTTATTGGTATATTATGTTCTGGACAGAAAGGCACTCCTACTTTTGAAAACAGAAGTCTTAAGTGATCATATAATTCTGTTACTGTTCCTACGGTTGAACGAGGGTTTTTGTTTGTTGTTTTTTGATCTATTGAAATAGCAGGAGATAGTCCTTCGATTGAATCTACATTTGGTTTTTCTGCTCCGCCAAGGAATTGACGGGCGTAGGCTGATAAACTTTCTAGGTAACGTCTTTCTCCTTCTTTATATATAGTGTCAAATGCTAGTGATGATTTTCCACTTCCTGATACTCCAGTCATTACGATAAATTTATTTTTAGGAAGTTCTAGAGAAACGTTTTTTAAATTATTTTCTCTTGCTCCTTTTATTACTATTTTTTCCATAATTCTAACCCTTTCTTTTTGATTTCATATTATATCATATTTTTAATTATTTTTCATTGGTAAATTTTGCTATGTTTATATAATAGCATACGAACAGATGTTTGTCTACTTTTTTTGTTTTGA
>JBJEYJ010000075.1:0-2214 GCA_051886655.1 Bacilli bacterium
CCTCTTCTTCAGATAATTTTTCTTCTTGTGGCTCGTTATCTGCTACAGGTTCTTCTTTTGCTATAAATTTATCATAACAAATATATCCAATTGCTCCTATTAATAAAACAGATAAAATAACAACCAAAACTATTAACCCTTTATTACTTTTTTTGTTTTCTTCCATAATAAAACTCCTTTCTGCTTAAATAGTATCACAACATACATAAAAAATATATATATGAATAAATGTCTCTTTGTAAACTTTACACAAATGTTTTCATTATTTCTTCATGTATTTCTTCAATTGATTTAAATTCTCCGTCTTTTGAACACTCAATTATATCCCAGTTCAAATATTTAGCAACATATATAGCACTTTCATAAACTTTTTTTAGAAATTCTAAGTTATTTTCATGTATATCTCCTTCAATAGCCTCTCCATCATCTTCTTTTCTTTTATTCCGAAGTTTTGTTATCAAATCAAAAGGAGCACTTAAAAATATTACTTTATCTGGTTTTTTTATTCCTAATTTTCTATACTCAAAATCTGTTACATAATCAATAAACTTTTTCTTTTTCTCTTCACTCTCTATTAAAGCAGACTGATATATTAAACTAGAAGTAGTATATCTATCAAGTAAAATAATATCACCTTTTTCAAAATTTTCTTTTAAAGAAGTGTACCAAGTAATAGCCCTATCACTTGCATATAAACTATTTATAAAATAAGGCGATAAATCTTTCGGACTCCCAAAATTACCCTTTAAATACTCTTCAACTGCTTTTCCTTGATAGGTATTATAAGAAGGAAAATGATGACTTGTTATACTAAATCCTTTAGAAATTAAACCTTCTTTTAAAAGATTATACTGAGTAGTTTTACCTATTCCATCAGATGCCCCTTCAATTACAATTAGTTTTCCTTTATTCATAAAATCCTCCTTTTAAAAATATTATTGTGCTATTGGAAAAGATATTTTTCCATGATGTTTATATTTTCTTATTTTTATATCTTTAAGTTCCCTAGAATTATCAAATTCATAAAAATCTTTAACTTCTGGGTTAAGCCAAAGCTCTGGAGCAGGTAAATCTTCCAAAGTTTCTCCTCTTTTTATTTGCTCATTTATTCCATCAACTTGATTTTCATATATATGAGCATCTTTTATAGACCAATCCATAGTACCAGGCTTTAAATTACTACATTGTGCAAGCATACTTTGAAGAACAGCATACTGAGTAACATTAAAAGGAAGTCCAAGAGGTACATCACAGCTTCTTTGATGAACCCAAAGGTTAAGCTTATCATCAGTAACATCCCATTCACTTGACCAAACACAAGATGGTAAAACTGCAGTATCTAAAAATTCATTTTGCCAAAGACTCATTACCATTCTTCTATCAGTAGGATTATTTTTTAATTTATCAAGAAGTTCATCAATTAAATGATATTTATTAACAATATAACCATAAGCAGTTCCTATAGTATGTGCCCATTCTTTACCAAAATCTTTTTCTACAGAAGTCTTTTCTAAAACTCCATCATCATTTGGAACCATTTGAGTTGCTCTCCAAATACCATCTTCTCCTATTTCCCATTCATCCCAAATATGATTATTTCTCTCCTTTAACCATCTAACATCATTGCTTTGAGCCTGATAAATCCAAAGCATCTCTGTAATAGCATTTTTATAAAAAACTTGTTTAGTAGTAAGCATAGGAAACTCATCTTTCAAATCAAAATGAAAATGATAACTTGGTATTTTTATTGTATCAATACCTGTTCTATTTTCTTGTTTTTTACCCTCTTCTAATATCTTTTTACATAATTTTAAATATTCTTTATCAAACTTAGACATTATTTGACCTCCCTACTATAATAAGTATATCAAATAGAAAAAAAAGAAAAAAGAAAAAACACATTGATTGACACAAAAAAAAATCAAATTATAAAATAATTTGACTCAAAATCATAATCTAATCTTTAATACTGTTTTTTTCTAAATATTTTTTAGCTCTTTCAAGACCAAAAACAAGAAGAAATCCTATTATAAAACAAATAATATTAAATGTTGAAAAACTCATAGGATCTTTAGGAACTTCAAGTGTCATAGGACCCATTATAATGGCATAAAATGAACCAATCATAAGTCCTAAAATTAAATATACTGTTTGACTTCTATATTTTTCTAAAGCTATTTTTATTAATCTAATAACAAGAATTACCCCGGTTAA
>JBJEYJ010000076.1:0-2190 GCA_051886655.1 Bacilli bacterium
TTTGTTTGTATGTTATTAGTTAACGCAAAAATTGAACTATCTTTGTAAAAAAAGAGGCTCTAAACTTTTTGATGGGAATCCAAATTTAAATTAAGCCTTGATATTATTATTAAAAACAGTAAAATTTACTATCTTAAAAAATTTACTGTTTTTTTGTTGCTGTTGCACTCTAAAAAATTACATTTCTTTAATTTTATAAAATTGGATTTTTTTAGTTTTTCAATTTTTTATTTTTCTTAAATTTACCACTAATATTTTTATTTAAAATATACATTAATCTTAACCTTAAAAATTTAAAATTTCTAAAACCATATGCTGTTCGTTTTATAACTTTAATTTTATTATTTAATCCTTCAGTATACCCATTTGAAAATCTTTTATCTATAAATGAATTACAAATATATTCTAACCAATTATTAATTGTTTTTGCGGATTCTATAAACTCATTTATATTACTTTCATTACATAAATCTATCCAATTTTCTAGTTCCACTTTCGCTTCTTCTGGTGTCAAATCATGATGAATAATATCTAAAAATAATTCTTTTAATTGATAACCTCTATCAAGTTCATCATCTATATTCAATAATTCATTTAAAATATTAATCGGTAATTTATCAACCTGCCTACCACATTCATATCTTTTTGTATATACATACCATTTCACATCATTAGAATACTTTCTTAACAAGCTCACATTTTTCTTGTTTTTTAACGATTTATATTCTTTTGAATTATATCCAAAATTTTTTTGTAATCTAATTCTTATATTATCAAGTGCATCCATTACATATTCAGTATAATGAAATCTATCAACTATATATTTTGCATTTTTAAACATTATTTTTGTAACTAATAAATATGGTTCATACATATCACTAATTACATATTTAACATTGCCTCTATTTTCTACTCTAGTAAAATAACTTATCAAATAATCCTTTCTTCTACTAGGTAAAATATCTAATGTTCTTTTTCTAATTGGATCATTCACTATAAATGCATACTTTCCCTCATTAGTATCTGCTTTAAATTCATCAAATGATATAACATCTGGAAGTGTCTTAACATATTCTGGATAATCATTCATTGCATCTAATAAGACATTTCTAACCTTATCTGATGATACACCATTTATTTCTGCAATATCTTTTATAGAATAACATGTTTTTAATAAATCTTTTCTTATCTTTATTTCCAAAGCATTCGATATACTATTACCTTTATTAACAATTCCTATATCTTCAATAATTCTTTTATTGCACTTTCTACATATAAATCTTTTTCTTTTTATATGTAAATAACATTCATACTCTGCTACTTTAACATACTTAGAATTAATTGGTTTTAAATAATCATGAACACTTCTTGTATATTTATTACAAACAGGACATTTTATCTTATCATTTGTACTTATGGCATTGATTATCTTAACAGTCTTATCATTTATCCTTTCTTCCTCAATTGATAAAATTTTTATACATTTATCTTCCAACCCCAATATTTTTTTTACTTCATTCATTCTTATCCTCTTTCTACAAAAATAAAATACAGAAAAAGAATACACTTTACTACAAAAAAATGTTATTATAGTAATATGTATGTAATAGTATTTTTATTTTCGCACTTTAATTATACTACAATTACATACTTAAAAGTGATGCATTTGTGCACCACTTTTTTTCATTTTCTTATTCCCATCAAATCGTGTAGAAATATTCACAAAGTAATCCCACTATATCTTCTAGATTTTTAAATATAAATATTAAACAAAAAGTTCCCATCAAATCGTGTTGATGACATATAAAAAAATCCCATCAAATAATGTTGAATGAGAAAAAAAGTTCCCAACATTTCGTCGAAAACTTTAATTTTTAGATCCCATCAAATCGTGTAGAACCGAGAATTTTAGATTCTCAGTCCTATGTTATTATTGTTCTATTTATGGAGCTGCTTCTTCTCCTTGATTTAAGCTAAATTGTAATTTTAATGTAATGTCTCCACCAGATGCATTGTTTTCACAGTCGATATCTTGTCCTTCTACCCAGAAATAAACTCTTACTTTTGTGATTGTATTTGGTGTTAAGTTGAATAATTGTTTATAATCTGTTCCATCAGCCCATGCAGCAGTTGTGGCAATTCCTGGTGTGATAGCTGCAAATTTGCTTGCATTATCAGTTGCATTGGCTT
>JBJEYJ010000077.1:0-9416 GCA_051886655.1 Bacilli bacterium
TAAAAATAAGAAAAATGAAAGGTAAATGGGGAGTATGTAATATAACAAATAAAACCATAACCTTAAATTTAGAATTAATTAAATTAAATCCAAAATATTTAATCTACGTTATTTATCATGAACTATGTCACCTAAAACATCCAAATCATTCCAAAGATTTTTGGGGCTTAGTAGAAAAATATGTTCCAGATTATAAACAAATAAAAAAAGAAATGAAAAATGTATAAGGAGAATATATGTTAATAACAAGTACAGATAATAAAAAGATAAAAGAAATTGTCAAACTAAAACAAAAAAAATATCGTAATCTCGAAAATAAATTCATAATAGAAACAGAAAACTTAATAGAAGAAGCTTATCTTGAAAATTGTTTAGAAGAAGTTTATATATTAGAAAATGAAAATATTTCTTTAAAACTTGATTGTCCTATCAACGAGGTAAGTTCTAAAGTAATGGATAAAATAAAAAGCGTTAATACATCAAAAATCTTAGGTGTAGCAACAAAAAAAGAAAACCTAGAATACATTGGAAAAAGATATTTAATGCTTGATAAAGTAAGCGATCCAGGAAACCTTGGAACAATTATAAGAAGTGCTTCAGCATTTGATATAGATACCATAATTTTATCCGAAGATTGTTGTGACGTCTATAATGAAAAAACAATAAGAGCAACTGAAGGAGCTATATTTAAGGTAAATATCATAATAGAAAACCTAGAAGAAGCAATAAGTAATTTAAAAAAGTTAAACATCAATATATATAGAACAGATGTTAACACTGGCAAAGATATAACAAAAATTCCAAAAGATAATTTTTGTATAATAATGGGAAACGAATCAAACGGAGTAAGTGAAAAAGTAAAAAAACAAGTTAAAGAATGCGTACACATCAAAACAAACAATGTAGAAAGCCTTAACGTCGCAGTAGCAACAAGTATAATTTTATATGAATTAAATAAAAAATAAAAAAAATTAAGAAAAAACCTAGGTCATATATATTTTTAAGGTAATTATATATATGAAAAGGTTTTTTATGTTGCAGTAAAAAGTTCATTAAATAGTTAATTTTTATAATAAGAAAAAAACCTCTTTTATTTTTTGGATATAAAAACGTAAAATCACACTCCAATCTCAAAAGTCGACATAAAATTCCTTTTTCATTTGTTATAGTTTTAATACTTATAAATAAGTAAATAAAATAAAAAGGAGCAGATAAAATGTTAGACATAGATATGGAATTCAAACATGGAATTCTGATAACTAGATTAAAAGGAGAACTAAATGGAGATACCGTAGAATTATTAAAAAGAGATTTTGAAATGATTATAAAAAACAATGGCATTAAGTATGTTCTTTTAAACTTAAAAAATCTGAAATATATAGATAATTATGGATTAAAAGCAATAGAAAATAGTTATAAACAAATAATAGAAAACAAAGGGAAACTAATTATATGTGGAATAAATAAACTATTTGATAAAAACAACATTCTAACAGAAAACTTATACCAAGTAAACGAAGAAGTAACAGCATATGACATAGTAAACATATGAAAGAAAAAGCAGAAGTTCTGTTAGAAAACGAAAAAATAGTTTATTCCATAATCAATAAATATACTTATTATTTTGATAAAGATGATTTATACCAGGTTGGTATGATGGGTTTAATGGATGCATATGACAACTATAAAAGTGATAAAAATACCAAGTTTTCCTCATTTGCATATTTCCACGTCCTCGGTAAAGTGAAAGAATACATAAGAAAGTCAAATATCCTAAAAGTTAGTAGAGAACTAGTGAAATTAAATTGTGCGATAGAAAAAGCAAGAGACCACCTAACACAAAAACTAGGCTACATACCAAGTGATACTGATATAGCATTATTCTTAGAAATTGATATAAAACAAATTGAAGAAGCAAAAGAAGCTAATAACTTAGTAGCAAGTCTAGATAGTGAAAATGAAGAAGAAGTAAAAATCTATGATTATGTTGGATACACTGAAAATGCTTATAGCGAAGAAATTCTAGACTTAAAAACTGAACTAGCTAATTTAAACGAATACGATAGAAACCTAATTTTAAAACGCTATCAAGAAGGATTAACTCAAAGTGAAGTATCAAAAGAACTAGGAATAAATCAAGTAAAAGTATCAAGACAAGAAAAACAAATCTTAACAAGACTTAGAACAAGACTAATGTAGCCTTGTTTTTTAATCATAAACAACATAAAAATTATATATTTTAAATGTAAATAAATTATAAATTTTACACCTAATTTTTGAAAGGAGAGTATGATGGAAAATAAAATAGCAACCAAAATAAATGTTAAAGATAATTTGATTAGTATAATGAGAGTAAATAATATTGATTATATTTCGTTGACAGATTTAGCTAGATATAAAAATGAAACAAATCCTGGTGATGTAATAATAAAATGGATGAGTAATAAAAGTTCGTTCGACTTTTATTGTTTGTGGGAAGAGTTATTTAATGAAAATTTTAAACTAGCGGAATCTCGCGAGTTTAAAAATAATTCTGCTAACCAATCTTTTACTATGAGTCCTTCAAAATGGATTAATAAGGCAAATGCTAAAGGATTTATTAGTAAGAGAGGAAAATATAATGGCGGAACTTTTGCACATCCAGATATTGCTCTTGAATTTGCTTCTTGGATTGATCCTGCCTTTAAATTATACTTAATTCAGGAATTTGAAAGATTGAAATATAATGAAAATTATCAAAGAAAAATAAAGTGGTCTGTAAGAAGAAGCCTATCAAAAACAAATTATAAAATCCATACAAATAGTATAAAAGAAAATATAGTTCCATCCTTATCTAATAAACAAAAACAGTTTATTTATTCTAATGAAGCTGATGTCATAAATGTTGCACTATTTGGAATGACTGCTAAACAGTGGAGAGAAAGCAATTCCGAAGTCAAGGGAAATATAAGAGACCATACAGATATACTTCATCTTGTGATATTGAGCAATTTAGAAGTTTTAAATGCTAATATGATAGAAGAAGGTATTAGTCAAAAAGATAGATTAGAAAAATTAAATCATACAGCAAAGAGACAACTAGAAGTAATGATGAATGATAAAAATATAATAGAAATAAGCAAATATAATGATAAGATAGAAATGATTGAAGATAAGAACTAATAAATTATTATATAAAAAATTAGTAAAGAAATTTTTTTAATAGTGGGCTTAAATACCTAAAAGTAAATACTTAAAAACTATGAATGTTATTATTTATTATAAATTGATTAACTTAGAACAAGACTAATGAAGCCTTGTTTTTTATTCTTAAATTCACCTCTAGTATAAAAAATAACAAATCTTCCATAATAAAATAGGAGGTAAAAAATGGAAACAAAAAAATATCAAAAAATAGTAGATAAACACGTTCCAAAAGAAGAAAAAACAAACAATTTATTAGTAGCATTTTTAACTGGAGGATTAATAGGCTTGCTAGGTAACTTTCTCATAGATATTTATGCTTATTTCTTTCACATTCAAACAACAGAAGCTGGAGTTTTTATGTTAGTAACCCTAATTTTTATAGCATGTCTTTTAACAGGACTTGGAGTATTTGATAACTTAGTAAAAAAAGGAAAAATGGGACTTATTATTCCAATCACAGGATTTGCGCATTCAATGCAAAGTGCAATTTTAGACTACAAAAAAGAAGGACCAGTATACGGATTTGGATCAAATGTATTCAAACTAGCAGGATCAGTAATACTATATGGAGTAGTATCAGCATACATCTTTGGTATGATTAGATATTTATTCTTCGGAGGATAACATGACAGGAAAATTAAATAATGTATACGTAAAAAACACAGCTTTAACCGCAGGAAAATTAGAAAAAGAAGGAATGTTAGGAAAATACTTTGATAAAAGTTATGATGACTATAATATAGACGAATCATTAGAGCTTTCTGAAGTAAAACTTGCCAAAGATGCTTTAAGTATTTTACTAAAGAAAACAAAACTAAAAAAAGACGACATTGAACTTTTTGTCGGAGGAGATCTGTTAAACCAAATATGTGCAACAAGTTATGCGGTAAAAAGTTACAATAAACCATTTCTTGGAGTTTTTTCAGCTTGTGCAACTAGTATGGAAAGTATAATAATTGCATCTTCATTTATCGAAAATCAAAATATAAATAATGCTATTTGTTTGACAAGTTCACATAACCTAGCAGAAGAAAAGCAATTTCGTAATCCAACTGAATACGGATACACTAAACCTAAAACAGCTACTTTTACTTCAACTGGAGGAGCAGCAATTCTTCTAACAAATGAAAAAACAGATATAAAAGTAACAAATTATACAATTGGAAAAATAGTAGACATGAATCAAACAGATGTCAATAACATGGGAGCAGTAATGGCACCAGCTGCAGCAGATACAATATACACTCATCTTACAAATTTAAACATAACACCTGATTATTATGACCTTATCCTAACCGGAGATTTAGGAATATATGGCAAAGAAATACTAAAAGAATATATAAGACTTAACTATGGGATAACACTGGAAAATTATAACGATTGTGGTTCTATGCTATACGATATGAAAAATCAAAAAGAAATAACTGCCGGAGGATCAGGGCCTGTATGCAGTTGTTTAGTAAACTATGGTTATATTTATGACATGTTAAAAAAGAAAAAACTAAAAAAAGTTCTATTTGTAACAACAGGAGCATTATTTTCTCCAACTTTTACCTATCAAAAACAAAATATTTTAGGTATAGCTCATGCAGTTAGTATGGAGGTGGAAAAGTGACTTACATTTTATCATTTTTATTTTGTGGATTACTCTGTTTAATAGCGCAAGTTATAATAGATAACACTAAACTATGTGCAGGACACATAACAAGCATCTTCGTAGTAGCGGGAGCATTCCTAGATATATTTGATATTTATGACAAAATAATAACAGTAGTAGGGGGAGGAGCACTAGTACCAATCACAAGTTTTGGTCATTCACTTATTCATGCAGCCTTAGATAGAGCAGCAGAATCAGGATTTTTTGGCCTAGCAATGGGTATGTTTGATCTGACCGCAACTGGAATAACCGCAACAATTGTCTTTAGTTTCTTCCTAGCTTTAATCTTTAGACCTAAAAACTAAGGTCTTTTTTCTTTGAAAAACAAACAAAGTCTGTTATAATAATATTATCATTGCAGGTGATAAATATGGAATATAAATTTAAAATAAATGAATTTGAAGGACCACTTGACCTTTTACTACATTTAATAAAAGAGTCAGAAATGGATATCATGGATATAGAAATAGTTAAATTAACTGATCAATATCTAGAATACATAAATGATATGGAAAAGCTAAACTTGAGTATTGCATCAGAGTACCTAGTTCTAGCATCTGATCTTATGTATCTAAAATCAAAAACTCTTCTTCCGAAAAAAGAAGATCAAGAAGAAGAGGAAGAATTCATAGAAACAAAAGAAAACCTTATAAATAGATTACTAGAATACAAAAGATACAAAGAAGTAACAAGTAATTTCAAACAACTTGAAGAATTAAGAAGTAATATTTATACAAAAACTCCTTCAAATATGAAACCATATCAAAGTGCGTATATAACCTTAAATGATGACATAACTTTAGATGATTTAGTAAAAGCTTTTAAAGAGTATTTAGAAAGAAAAAAATTTGAAGAACCATTAACTACTAAAGTAACTACTAAAGAAATATCGATTGAAGATCGAAGAAGAAGTATTAAAAATATCCTAAAGTTAAGAAAAAAAGTTGAGTTTTTTGAGCTCTTTGAACAGTTTTCAAAACCCTACTTAGTAGCAACTTTTCTTTCAATACTAGAAATGGCCAAAGAAAAAGAACTATTAATAACCCAAGAAAATAATTTCGATAAAATATATTGCGAGGTGTCATAATGAAACCAGTTTTAGAAGGATTACTTTTCCTAGTCGGAGAAGAAGGAATAGACATAAAAAACATATCTGAAATCTTAGAAACAACAGAAGAAGAAACAAAAAAATTATTACAAGAATTAAAAAACGACTATGAAAATAGTGATAGAGGTATCACTATCAAAAAATTTGGAGAACTTTTTAAACTAACAACAAAAGAACAGCATAAAAATTACTATACAAAACTAACCGAAATAACAAAAGTTAAAAATCTATCACAATCAGCACTTGAAACTTTAGCAATAATCGCGTATAATGAACCTATAACCCGTCACGAAGTAGATGAGTTAAGAGGAGTAAGTTCTGCTGGAATAATAAGAAACTTAGTAGCAAAAGACTTCATAAAAGAAGTAGGAAAAAGTGAAAAGTTAGGAAAACCTACTCTTTACGGAATAACAACAGAGTTTTTAGATTACTTTGGATTAGAATCAAAAGAAGAACTTCCTAAAATAGAAGAAATAGAAGTAGAAGATACAGAAGTAGATTTATATGATTCAAAATATAAAGAAGAAGTAGAACAATTATAGTTCTTACCTGCCTGTGTGGTGAAATTGGTAGACACGCTGGACTCAAAATCCAGTGGACCTAGTCCGTGTCGGTTCGAGTCCGACCACAGGCACCAGATTGATACCAAACTCGAACTTTTCGAGAAAAATATAAAACGACTTGCTAAAAAGTCATTTTTGTGTTACTCTGTATACAGAAGAAGAAATCTTCATAAAATATTAAAGGAACACTTAATATTGCTGTGTTGAGTGTAGCCATAAAGTTATGGTCCACCTAAATCAAAGCTGAGTTAGGTGGATTTCTTTTATATTAATACCATAAATAGTAAGAATAGCAAAAGGAAGATAATTATTACTAGAGATAGAATTAAAAAGTCCTTCTTGTTCATATTCTCGCTTCCCTTCTTATCAGAAGTTTGGCTCCACCCAACTATTAAATGTTCCTAATATATTATAACAAACATTTGTTCTTGAATAAACAATTTATACTAAAAAAAATATAATTTTAAGCACACATACACAGTGATAAAAAAATAACAGATTGTAAAGTACGCCATTTTATTTATAGAGAAAACCCAAAAGTAAGACAAAAACAGAATTTACAAAATATAATAACAAAGGAGGATAACCATGATTTACCCAAAATTTATAAAAGAACAAGGAACAATCGGAGTAACTGCTCCCTCAAGAGGAATAACTAATGAACTAGATCTAAAAAGATTAGACAATGCTAAAAAACAGTTAAAAGAAAAAGGATTTAATGTAATTGAAACAGAAAATGTAAGAACAGACAACCTAGGAAGAAGCTCATCAGGAAAAGAAAGAGCAAAACAATTAGAAAGTTTGTTTTTAGATAAAAAAGTTGACGCAATAATAAGTGCCTCTGGCGGAGATTTTCTAATGGAAATGCTCCCTTATTTAGATTATGAAGTCATCAAAACAAGCCCTAAATGGTTCCAAGGATATTCTGATCCAACTTGGCTTACTTATACAATTACTACTAATCTTGACATAGCAACAATCTACAGCAATAACTTCAAATCATTTGGCATGAATCCTTGGCATAAGTCATTAGAAACAAATATTGAAATACTAAAAGGAAACCTAGTAAACCAAAAAAGTTTTGAAAAATATGAATTGGTAAGGAAAAAACAAGAAACAGGGTTAGAAGACTACAATCTAACAGAAAAAGTAAAATGGAAAATAATAACTGGAGAAAAAGAAGTAACTTTAAAAGGAAGAATGATCGGAGGATGCTTAGACGTCATAAATGAAATATACGGGACTAGTTATGATAAAACAAAAGAATTTATAGAAAAATATAAAAACGATGGAATTATCTGGTATCTAGAAAACTTTTCATTAACAAGTGAAGACTTAACAAGAGTGCTATGGAAACTCAACGATAAAGGTTATTTCAAATACACAACAGGAATTATTTTTGGAAGAAGTCTAAACTATCAAAGTTTTTACAACTTATCATTTGAAGAAACAATAAAATCTTCTTTAAAAGATCTAAATGTACCAATCATAACAGATGCAGATTTTGGACACTTATCACCAAGAATAACTATAATAAATGGTGCAATCGCAGAAATAAAAGTGAAAAATAGTAAAGGAGAAATCTCATTTATATTGGAATAAAAAGTATAAAAGTAGTATAATAAGTACAAGGAGATGATAAAAAATGAAAGATTTAAAAATAAAAAAATGTAATAAGTGCAGTGCAGTTTTCGAAGTAATAGAAGACTGCACATGCCAAAACTGTAAATTAACTTGTTGTGGGGAAGAAATGAAAAACTTAATTCCAAATACAGAAGAAGCTTCTCACGAAAAGCACATACCAACATTTGAAATAGAAGGAAATAACATAAACATAACAGTAAATCATGTTATGGAAGAAGACCATTTCATAGAGTGGATAAAAGTAATTACAGAAAATGAAGAATTAACAAAATATTTTACTCCAGGAGAAGAAGCAAGTTTCACTGTGCCTCTAAAAAAAGATATGGCTATATATGCCTATTGTAATAAACATGGATTATGGAAAAAGGAAGTGTAAATATGGATAACACAAAAATTTTACAAGATATTTCATATGGAATGTATATTGTAACAACAAAATATAATGATAAACAAGCAGGATGCATCATAAATACATTAAGTCAAGTAACATCAGAAAATCCAGTAATATCTATAAACCTAAACAAAAATAATTACACAAATCAAGTTATAAAAGAAAGCAAAGTTTTTTCAGTTTCAATTCTATCTCAAAATGCAACCCTAGAACTTATTAGTAACTTTGGATATTCTTCATCAAAAGATAAAGATAAATTTAAAAGTGTAGAATACAAAGAAGAAAATAACATACCAATAGTAACAGAAAAATCATGTGGTTATTTAATATGTGAGGTAATAAATATAATAGATTGTGGTACTCATGACGTAATATTAGCAAAAGTGGTAAACTTACAAAAAATATCGAATAAAGAACCAATGACTTATAAGTATTATCACGAAGTTTTAAGAGGAACCTCTCCAAAAAATGCCCCAACTTACAGAAAAGAAGCATCAAGTGAAAATGAAAATAAATACAGATGTAAAATATGTGGATACATCTACGATGACTCTAAAGAAGATATAAAATTTGAAGATCTTCCAGACGATTGGAAATGTCCTCTTTGTGGAGCACCAAAATCTATGTTTGAAAAAATTTAAGTATGTCTGAAAATGAAAAAATAGCAAACATTTTAGAGAGTTTATCAAAATCAAAATTTAGAACTAGTTTCTCATTAAAACAAAAAGATAAGCAGTACACGAAAGAAAAAGGTTTAGAAAAGATAGAAGAACATGCAAAAGATTTTATAACAAAACGATTAGCACCAAGTTTTATTCCTAACGATGGAAAACAAACTCCAATGAAAGGTCATCCAGTTTTTATAGC
>JBJEYJ010000078.1:0-2171 GCA_051886655.1 Bacilli bacterium
ATTCCTCCAAAAGGTGTGAGTTTTTCGAATTTTATTTGTACCTTTGCAGCGCCTTGTTACGATTTTCGCTTGTTTTCTAATTGCAACACTAAGATAAGTGAAAAATCTGACACGGCAAAATCCTGGGCAACTTTTTGTTGCTCAGGAACTTATAAATTAATTTAAATCAAAGTGTTGCGGAATTAAGGATAAAAATGAAATTTACCGTTATTGATAAAGAAAACTGGGATAGAAAAGAATACTTTGAGCATTATTTTTCTGGAGTTCCATGCACATATAGTATGAGTGTAAAGTTGGATATTACGGAAATAAAAAATAGAAAAAAGAAATTATATCCAACAATGTTATATTTTATTACTACTATTGTTAATAGACATGATGAGTTTAGAACTTCATTTAATGCAGAGGGGCAATTAGGTGTGTATGATGAAATGATACCTTGCTATACAATATTTCATAAAAATACGGAAACTTTTTCCAATCTTTGGACCGAGTATTTTAACAAGTATGATGATTTCTGTGCCGCTTATGAAAAAGATATGGAAGAATTCGGAGAACTAAAAGGAATGATGGTAAAGCCGAATATTCCTGAAAATAATTTTCCAGTATCAATGATTCCATGGACAACATTTGAAGGTTTTAACTTAAACCTTCAAAAAGGATATGAGTATTTGTTACCTATATTTACAATGGGAAAATATTATGAAGAAAGAGGAAGATATATTTTGCCATTAGCCATTCAAGTACATCATGCGGTATGTGATGGATTTCATGTATGTCGTTTTGTAAATGAGTTGCAAGATTTAATCAATGGATAAATTCAATTTGTAGAGCTGATTAAGTGAACAATTTTAATATATTACGAACAATTTATAGTAAGTTATAGAAGCAACCACATCTTAGAATTCAATATATTGAAAAGTCTAAGGTGTGGTTGTTTTTATGCTATATTTATCACGAAGAAGGCTAACATAGCCTTCTAAAAAAATAATTGGCTACGCTTTCGATCAGAGAATGACTAATGATTTAGTTGTTAAAGCCTTAAAAAATGCTTATTACAGCCAATTTCCCGATAAGAATAAGCAATTAATATTTCATAGCGATTTAGGCTCTCAATACACTAGCAATGATTTAAGGGAGCTATGCAAAGAGTTTAATATTATACAATCGTTTAGTAAAAAAGGTTGTCCATATGATAATGCTTGTATAGAATCTTTTCATTCATTAATAAAAAAGGAAGAAATATATAGAAATACATACCGTACCTTCGAAGAAGCTAATATGGCTATTTTTAAATATATTGAAGGTTGGTATAACAGAAAAAGGCTACACTCTTCTATTAATTACATGACTCCAGATCAATGTGAATTATTAGCTAGAAGTGCAGCATAAAAAAGTTTGACTTTTTGTGTCCAAAATATTGACATAAGACCAAGGTACCCATACAGAGGATTCTGATATAGATATCGGAATTTATTACAATCAAGAATCATTTGACCTGACAGCGATTAACCAAATTGCTACAGAGTTGGATGATGAGAATAGAAACAACCTTGTTGTACCTCCCGGAGCGTGGGGTGATTGGATCAATGGCGGCGGATGGTTAGTTATGAACGGGTATCATGTTGATCTGATTTTACGTGATATAAAACGGGTGGAACAAATAATCAAAGATACGGAGCAAGGAATTGTTACTGCAAATTATCAGACCGGGCATCCCCATGGTTATATAAGTGCTATGTATCGTGGAGAATTGGCTATCAGCAAGATACAATATGCTAAAAATGAAAGCTTATGCGAATTAAAAAATCAGGCGGAAATTTACCCTGGTGCTCTAAAGAAGAGCTTGATAAACTTTTTTTTATTTGAAGCAGAGTTCTCTTTAATGTTTGTAAAAGCAAATGCGGGAGCAGAGGATAAATATTATATTGCAGGCCATGTTTTTCGTATTATTTCATGCTTAAATCAAGTACTATTTGCATGTAATAATGCTTATTGCATTAACGAAAAGAAAGCTATAAAACTGCTTGAAACTTTTGAATATAAACCTGAAAAATATGCCGAAAGGGTAAATCATATTTTTGAAGTACTCGGTCTTTCACTTTTTGAATGCTACGATATGACCGAGAAGCTTTATAAAGAAGTGAAAAAAATTGCAACGGAGATAAATA
>JBJEYJ010000079.1:0-2162 GCA_051886655.1 Bacilli bacterium
TCTTTACCAATAGTTACAGGTAATTCATTAATACCATTTACTATTTCACTATATGTTGAATTATTATTAACATTAAATCCTTTATTTGATAATGCGGTTGTTATACTATTTTTACCATTTACTGCTTCAGTAAATAAACTATCTAATGAGTCTTTTACTGTTGTATCATTATAACCTACTTTATCTGATGTTAATGATACTGCTGCATATATACTCATACCACTTACTATCATTCCTAATATAAAGCTAAATACTATTTTCTTTTTCATTTCCATCTTCCTTCCCAATACACAAAAAAGAGGTACTTAAGTACCCCCCCAGACTGTCCGATAATTGGCAACATTCCAAAACGGGGTATCTTTAAAATACTAATATTTTATTATTTATCTTCGCCTATTCTATTTAATTTTTCCCCCCCCCCCCAAGCAATTTTGTCAAGATGTTTTTTGCCTTTGTTTTCCTTGGCTTTTTAGGCTTTTTTTGTTATAATTATATTAGAGGATAGTGGTGATTTTATGGCTAAATTTAAAACTGGTATTAATCGTAATCAACTTGTTTTAATACCTACTTATTTAAACGATCTTATTGATGAAGATAATGATATTCGCGTTATTGATGCTTTTGTTGACTCTTTAGATATGCATAAACTTAATTTTAAATTCTCTTCTCCTAATATTAAAGGTAATCGTCCTTATGATCCTAAAGATATGCTTAAACTTTATCTTTTAGGTTATAAACAAGGTATTCGTTCTTCTCGTAAATTAATGTATCAAGCCAAAAATAATATTGAATATATTTGGCTTTTAAAAGCTGTTTCTCCTGATTTTCGTAGTATTTCTGACTTTAGAAAAGATAATTGTGATTCTTTAAAAAATGTTTTAATTCAATTTAATTTGTCTTGTAAAGATTTAAATATTCTTTCTAATACTTTTTCTCAAGATGGTACTAAATTAAAAGCTGTCAATTCTAAAGATAATAATTTTACTTTTTCTAAGCTTGATGACCGCAAAAAACGTATTCAAGAACATATTGACGAATATATGGAATTACTAGATGTTTCTGATGATATTGATTCTAAAGAATCTAGACTTTCTGAAATTCAAAAACTTAAAGATAAACTTCATACTTTAGAATCTTATGAAAAAGATATGCTTGATAATCATTCTTCTCAAAAATCTCTTATTGATCCTGAATCTAAATTAATGCGTGATAATGGTAAATTCACTGTTGGCTTTAATAATCAAGTTTGCGTTGATTTAAATAGTCATATCGTCACTGATTTTAAAATTACTGATTCTCCTGCTGATTTAGGTTCTATTACGGATATCTCTTCTGAAATCAAAGATATTTATTCTTTTGATACTGTTACTAATATTACTGACAAAGGTTATATTGATAGAAAAGATATGATGAATTCTCTTGAAAATGGTATCATTCCTGAAGTTACTCCTCAAACTGGTAAAGATGGCTTTGATCTTGTTACTGTCTATGAAGAAAATGTCATTACTGATGATATGATTAAAAGTTCTAATCCTAGTGTTATTAAAAAATGCTTAAGAGCTGGTGTTATCCCAGACGTTTATAAAGATAAAATCTCTTCTATTGAAGTTAAAGATGTTACTACATATGAAGAAGAAAATATTGAAGATGTTTCTTCTTTATCTGAAGATGAACTTAGAGATAAAGCTATGAATGATAATTGTTTTACAAGACATATTGATTCTAATAAAGTTTTCTGCCCTATGGGTGAGGTTTTAAGACAGAAATCTTCCAATTCTAAAGGTATCAGATATTATAATAAACTTGCTTGTAAAAATTGTAAAAATCCTTGTTGTGATTGTCCTTTCAAAGTTGTTGAATTTAGATCTAATAATACTATTATCTTAAAAAAAGATTCTAATACTAACAAATCTAAACCAAAGAAAAAGAAAAAAAGGACTAAAAAAATTGTCAAAAAAGTTTTTATTAGATTAAATTCAAATTTTGAATTATTGAAAAAAAGAATGTCTATTTCAGAGCATCCTCATGCTTCTATGAAATTTTGGGATCATTCAAATTATTTACTTTTAAAAGGTATTAGAAAGGCCACGGGTGAGGTAGCCTTGTATTATTGTGCCTTCAACATCAGAAGAGCAATTAATATTCTGGGAGTTAAGAAAATT
>JBJEYJ010000080.1:0-9314 GCA_051886655.1 Bacilli bacterium
ATATTGACTTTTGGGTTTCATGATAGTAATATCAATTTAGAAACTATTAAGATAATAAAGGAGGTAATATTAATGATCGCTTTAGACGAAAATGCAAAAATGCTAACAGTCATAAAAAGAGATGGAAAAAAAACAAGTTTCGAAGAAGAAAAGATTGCCATAGCAATCAAGAAAGGCTTTGATAGTATAGAAAATTCCCCATATACTGACAAAGATATAACTAAAATTTATGAAGCTGTCATCAAAGATATAACTAAAAATTATCAAGATAAGAAAAGTATCAAAATTGAAGATATTCAAGATTTAATTGAGGAAAAATTAAAAAAATATGAATATATGGATGTTTATGATAAATTTTCTAATTATAGAGCAATGAGAACAAAATCAAGAGAAGTATTTAAATCTAAAGAACATAAATTTCTAAAATCAATTGAAGCACTTGGTATGGAAGACGCTAAAAACGTTGATGCAAAAAGAGAAAACGCCAATGTAGATGGTGATACTGCCATGGGAACTATGCTTCAATTTGGAAGTACTTTAACAAAAGAATTTGCTAAAAGTTACTTAATGAAACCTAAATTTGCGGAGGCTCACGATAAAGGTGCTATTCATATTCACGATATGGATTTTATGCCAATGGGAACTACTACTTGTTGCCAAATCGATTTAAACGAATTGTTTTCCGGTGGTTTTTCAACAGGGCATGGTCACTTAAGAACTCCAAATAGTATTATGAGTTATTCAGCTCTCGCAGCAATAGCAATCCAGTCTAATCAAAATGATCAACATGGAGGACAATCAATCCCAGCTTTTGATTATTATATGGCTCCTGGAGTAGTTAAAACTTATAAAAAAGAATTAAAACAAGAAATATATGATTACTTAGAATTAGAAGGATTTTTAAATTTTATTAAATTCAATAAAATAGAAAGAGAAATAGATAAAATTACAACAATTGATTACGATATTAGCAATTTAGATAGTTTTGCTAAGGAAGAAGAAAGAGTCTTAAAAATATTTAGATTAGCAAGTAAAAAAGCTTTAGAAAAAACAGACAGAATGACTTATCAAGCAATGGAAAGTTTCATTCACAATCTAAATACAATGCACTCTAGAGCAGGAGCACAAGTACCTTTTTCTTCAATCAATTTTGGAACAGATACCTCAAGTGAAGGAAGAATGGTAATTAAAAATTTTCTTTTAGCAACAGATGCTGGACTTGGAATGGGAGAAACACCAATTTTTCCTGTATCTATCTTTAAAGTAAAAGAAGGAATTAATTACAATAAAAAAGACCCTAACTACGACTTATTTCATTTAGCATGTGAAGTATCTGCTAAAAGATTATTTCCAAACTTTTCATTTATTGATGCACCATTTAATAAAGAATATTACAAAGAAGGAGACTATAAAACCGAAGTAGGGTATATGGGATGTAGAACTAGAGTTCTAGGAAATGTTGTGGATCCTAATAAAGCTATTACTCCAGGAAGAGGAAATCTTTCATTTACCTCAATTAACTTAGTAAGACTTGGAATAAAACATGGTATTTTAAATAATGATAAACCAGATTTTGATGGTTTTTATGAAGAATTATCTGAAATGATGGACTTAGTAAAAGATCAATTACTAGAAAGATTTGAGCTTCAATGCAAAAGAAAAATATACAATTTTCCGTTTCTTCTTGGACAAGGAGTGTGGATTGATTCTAAATCATTAAAAAATGAAGACAGAATTAAAAGAGTTTTAAAACAAGGAACATTAAGTATTGGATTTATTGGACTTGCTGAATGTCTTAAAGCTTTAATTGGAGAACATCATGGAGAAAGTAAAAAAGCATGGAATAAAGGTTACGAAATAATTAAATTCATGCGTGATAAATGTGATAGCTATGCCAAAGAATATAAACTTAATTTCACTCTTTTAGCAACTCCAGCCGAAGGACTTTCAGGACGCTTTACAGCAATTGATAGATCTATTTATGGAAAAATAAAAGGAGTAACTGATAGAGAGTATTACACTAATTCTTTTCATATTCCAGTGCATTATAAAATAACAATAGATAAAAAGATTAAAGCTGAAGCACCTTTTCATGCACTTACTAATGCTGGTCATATAACTTATGTAGAACTTGATGGAGATCCAACTTCTAATGTTAATGCTTTTGAAAAAATAGTAAAACAAATGAAAGAATCAGGAATTGGATATGGAGCAATTAATCATCCTGTAGATAGAGATCCTGTATGCGGTTTTACCGGAGTTATTAACGATGTTTGTCCAGGATGTGGAAGAACAGAAAAAGATGGCGTAAACTTTGAAAGAATTAGACGTATTACAGGATACTTAGTTGGAACAGTTGATAGATTTAACAATAGTAAAAGAGCAGAAGAAAAAGACCGTATTAAACATAATAAAGTTTGTGAAGAAAACAAAAATCAAAAACAATGAAAATAAGACTTGCAGATGATAATATTCTAACAGATAGTATCGTTGATGGAGAAGGTTTAAGAGCAGTTATCTGGACTCAAGGTTGTTCTCATAATTGTAAAGGATGTCATAATCCCGAAACACATGATTTTACCAAAGGAATTTTAAAAGATATCGAAGAAGTAAAAGATGAAATAAAAAATTTAAAATTACAAGATGGAATAACCTTATCCGGAGGAGATCCTTTCTTTCAAGCTAAAGCATGCACTGAAATAGCAAAATTTGCTAAAAAGCAAGGTCTTAATGTCTGGGCTTATACAGGTTTTCTCTTTGAAGACTTGTTAAAAGTTGAAGATGCAAAAGAACTTTTAAAGTATATAGATGTCTTAGTAGATGGTAAATTTGAACTTGAAAACAAAAGTTTAAATATAAAATTTCGTGGTTCAACTAATCAGCGTATTATCAATGTTCCAAAATCTTTAAAAGATGGAAAAGTTAGAATAATAAAAAAATACGATATGAAAAAAAAGAAAACAGGAAAGACTTTATTTGTATGATAGATAATTATATGTTATATAAAAACTTACCAACTCTTGATTTGCATGGAGAAAACAGATACAATGCTTTAGTTTTAACAGAAGAATTTATAAAAGATAATCTAAAACTTGGTAATAAATTAATAATTATAATTCATGGGATAGGACAAGGAATTCTAAAAGAAAATATTCACAAATTCTTAAAAAATAAAAAAGAGGTTAAATCCTATAAAACAGATATTTTTAATCCAGGAATTACAATTATTGAACTATTTTAAGCACTTGTTTTGCAAACTGTAAAGCAAATGCTTTTTTATATTTAATTTTTCCTAAACTAGTTGTCAACACTAAATACTTAAAGTATAATGAAATTATGAAAGGAGAAATAAAAATGAAAAGAAAACTAATTTGTTTTTTGCTTGCTATTTTTGCTTGTGGTTTAATAGGAACATCTGATGTTTCCGCATTAACACCAACTAGAGAGTGGTGTTTTGGTACAAAAGAGGCTAATGGTGCAATCACAATAACTGGATATCGTTTAACAAACTATTCTTACAAATATTGTCCAGATGATGTGGTAATTCCAGAAACAATTGATGGAATGCCAGTTGAAAGTATTGAAAATAAAGCTTTTATGAACAATGGTATTGAAAGCGTTGTTATTCCAAATAGTGTAACTTCTATTGGAAATCTTGCTTTTGCTTCAAACTATCTTACAGATATAGAAATTTCTGATAATGTAACTAAAATAGGGTATGGAGCATTCAATAATAATCCATTCGAAGAAACAAGATTTTTCTATGAAAGAACAGATTCAAATAGTGATGGAATTGCTGAAATCAATAACACCAAATTAATAAGCGTAGGAATGGAAGCTGATTATACAACATGGGCATATTCTTCTATGGAGCTTGAAATTCCAGAAAATGTAACAACAATTGGAACAAAAGCTTTTTATGGAATGTTTTTTGATTACATTGATATTTCCAAAAATATAACAACATTAGAAAATCAAGCGTTTTATGGAGTGTACATTGAACAAGTACATGTTTCAGACAAGTCCCAAAATGAAAATTTTGATATTGATATTGAACAAATACCTTACCTAGATGTCATCTATCAAAGATGGGAATATATTGATGAAAATTGGAATAGTTTAGGATATGATTATAATCCAAGTATGAATGTTTCTACTTTATATTCAGATATATACTTTATGCCAGAATTATACTATGCATATGGAACATCTCCTGCATATAACAAAGTTAGATTAGACTGGATGTTTGATGGAAGTTTAGACAAAGTAGAAATTTATAAATATAATTCATCTACTAAAAAATATGAATACGCAGGATATACTACTAATCTATCAGGAATCACTTTAAGTAGTGGAATAAATCCAGGACAAACTTACTATTATAAAGTTAGATCTGTTGTAACAACTCCAGATGGTAAAAAATACTATAGTGATTTATCAGACCCTATCAAAGTAACACCAGTTTTAAAAGCACCAACTAATGTAAAAGCTACAAAATATAGAAGTGGTGTTGCTAAAATATCATGGTCAAAAGTAGCCGGAGCAGATGGATATGCTTTATACAAATATAATTCATCAACTAAGAAATATTATTATGTAAAAAGTACAAAATATCTTAGCACAACAACAAGTTATGGACTTAAAAAAGGAAGCGGTGCTTATTACAAAGTAAGAGCATACAAAGTAGTAAATGGCAAAAAAGTTTATAGTAATTACTCAAGTGCAAAATATGTAAGAGTATAATAAAAAGACCTTTTCGTGGTCTTTTTACTTTACAAGATTATTTTTAATAATATTAGCAATATTCATCTTTTCATTTTCGTTTAAATCATTCCAAAAAAGTTCCATCATGACTCCAAGTCCTGGTAAAACAAGTTCATCATTAGTAATTACTGATTCATTAATCATAGCAATAATACTTTTTTCATCATCTTCTTTAATTTTAGAAATAACGTTTTCTCTAATATCTAAATTCATTTTATCACCATTATTATTATGTAAACAAACACAAAAAATATACTAAAAATATTGAAAAATGAATACTACTTTAGTATACTTAATTAAAAGGAGATGATTAAATGGTATTAGGTATCGTAATTGGAGCAATCATATTAATTTTGATTATATGGTTCTTTGGAACTTACAACAAATTAATTAGTTTAAGAAACAAAAAAGATGATCAATGGTCACAAATAGAAGTACAATTAAAAAGAAGAGCTGATTTAATTCCAAATCTAGTAGAAACAGTAAAAGGATATGCTAAACATGAAAAAGAAACTTTTGAAGAAGTAATAAAAGCACGTAATACTTATGTAAGTGCTAAAACTCCAGAAGAAGAAATGAAAGCAAGTGGCGCAGTTACTGAAGCTCTTTCAAAATTATTTGCACTTTCAGAAAATTATCCTGAATTAAAAGCAAATCAAAACTTCTTATCACTTCAAAATGATCTAAAAGATACAGAAGATAAAATTTCTTATGCTAGACAATTTTACAATGATTCAGTTCTAACTTATAATAACAAAGTTGAAATGGTTCCTTCTAACATTGTAGCAAACATGACAGGATTTAAAAAAGCGAGCTTTTTTGAAACAGATGAAAAAGATAAGGAAGCTCCAAAAGTTAGCTTTTAATACTTGGACTTACCTTGGGTAAGTCTTTTTTCTACTAAAATACATGTACAATTTATATAAGGAGGATTCTTTATGAAAAAAATAAAATATTTTTTAATACTATTAGTTTCCATATTTTTTATAGGAACTGTAGATGCTCAAGACATAAAAGAAATAAATATGGACATAAAAATATCTAGTGATGGTACAGCACACATTACAGAAAATTGGATAATTAAATTTGATAAAAACGAAGACTTAACTGAAGTCTATAAACCATATTATAATTTAGGAAATTCAGAGTTTAAAAACTTTAAGGTTAGTTTAAATAATAATAATTACACTTATATAGATAATTGGGATATAGATGAAGATTTTAATTATAAAAAGTATAAAAACGGGTTCAATTATACAGATGACGGTATAGAACTTTGCTGGGGAATAAGTGAAAAAGGAGAAACAAATAATTATAAAATTTCTTATGATATTACTAATTTTATAGCAAAAGTATCTGATGCTGATATGGTTTATTGGACTTTAGTGCCACATAATCTAAATGATTCACCAGAAAAAGTTTATATTAAAATCTATAGTGATTTTAAATATGATTCAGATCTTCCTGTCTGGGGATATGGTAATCTTGGTGGTTATGCTTATGTTTATAATGGTTATATAGAAATGTCTAGCGATGGAGTACTTGATAGTGATGAATATATGACAATTTTAGTTAAATTTCCAAAAGATACATTTACTAATAATAACACATTAGATGAAGACTTCGATTACTATTTAGACATGGCAAATGAAGGTGCGACAAGTTATGAAGAATCTTCTTCATCAGATTCATTTTTTGATTTTCTTATTCCGTTTATTATAATGTGTTCGGTAATTTTTGGAGCGTTTGTAGGAAAATCTAGCATGAGTATGACTGGGTCTAAAAGAATAAAATTTGGAAAAACAAGTAAAAAACTTCCAAAAGAAGTTAATTATTTTAGAGATATACCTTGTAATAAAGATCTGTATAAAGCTTACTGGATAAGTAAAACATACAAAATAAATAAAAAAGATACCGATCTTCTTGGAGCAGTACTTCTAAAATGGTTAAAAGAAGGTAAAATAGAAATTAAAAAAGAAATAAAAGAAGGAATTTTCAAAAAAGAAAAATCTTCAATAGTTTTAAAACAAAATTTAGAGTTTGAATTATATTTTGAACAAGAATTATATAACATGATATATGAAGCAAGTTTAGATGGAATACTTGAAGCAAAAGAATTTAAAAGATGGGCAAGTGATAATTATACTGAAATTTATAACTGGTTTAGTAAAGTTTTAGATTTTGAGACAGAAAAACTTGAATTAGAAGGAAAACTTACTAAATTATCTAATAGTAAATACGAAACTACTGATTCGTTATTCCAAGAAGCAATACAGCTAAAAGGCTTAAAGAAATTTTTAGAAGATTTTTCACGAATTTATGAAAAAAATCCTATCGAGGTAAATTTGTGGGAAGAATATTTAATCTTTGCACAAATATTTGGAATTGCAGAAAAAGTTGCTAAAGACTTTAAAGATATTTATCCAGACATTATACCAGACAATTATATCGATGATTTAGACTTTGTATATTTTGTATCATATACTGGAATGAATAGTGCTTCAAGTGCAAAATCACGTGCTGAATCATATGATTCTGGCGGGGGAGGATTCTCTTCAGGTGGCGGAGGCTTCGGCTCATTTGGAGGCGGAGGCTTCGGAGGTGGAGGTGGTCGCTAAAAAAGGCGACTCTTCAATCAAAAAAAGCTTTAAAAACAGTGTCAAATATTGACATTTCCCCCCTTTAATGTTAAAATATAAGAGCATTAAAAAAACGCGAAGCTTAATACGACTGGGGGTAGTTAATATGAAACAAGAAAAGCCAAGCACATTTATATTAAATAGAAATGATGAACAATACTTTTTTGTCGAAGGAAATTATAGTTATTTTGAAGGACCTCATTATAATCTTTACTATACAAAAGATGAAAAACCTATATTTTTCAAAGCGGAAAACTTTGTTGAAATTTTCGCTTTAGACGAAAAACATAAAATAAAAGATTTTACCAAACAAGCACTTTTAAATTTAAGTATATTATTAGGCTCAAGTGAAAAACTTGATAAAACATATAAACAATTATATGATGTTCACATGTGTGTAAATAATTCAAACAATGACAAAAATCCAGTACTTAATTCAAATAACAAATTAAACTTAATCGAAGCAATAGAGTATTACAATGAAATAAAAAGTAAATTTAGTGCAGGAACAGAAATTTCTTATGAGGAAAACTATAGATTGGTTAACAACGAAGAAAAACAATTTGAACAATCTAACAATACAGAAAAATATATTGAAAGCTTAAAAGAAGAGGAAGAAAACGAAGAAACAAAAGGAATTCAAAGAGTATTAAAAAAAGAAGCAGCATAAAACTGCTTTTACTTTTATAAAGAAAAGGGTGATATTATGAAAATGACAATTCCTAAAATAATGCCTGGTTTTATGGAACTTTTACCAGAAGATCAAATTCTTTTTAATGAAATGGTTGATATAATAAGAAGTACTTATGAAAAATTTGGTTTTTTACCACTTGATACACCTGTTTTAGAATTATCTGAAGTTTTACTTGCAAAAGCAGGTGGAGAAACGGAAAAACAAATATATCGTTTTAAAAAAGGTGAGAATGATATATCATTAAGATTTGATTTAACAGTGCCTCTAGCAAGATATGCTTCACAAAGATATCATGATTTAGTATTTCCTTTCAAAAGATATCAAATAGGAAAGGTATATCGTGGCGAAAGACCTCAAAAAGGAAGATTTAGAGAATTTTATCAATGTGATATAGATGTTATTGGAGAAGATTTAAGTACCATTTACGATGCTGAAATACCTATGGTTATATATGAATTATTTAAAAATTTAAACTTTGGTAAATTTACTATTCGTATTAACAATCGTAAAGTATTAAATGGGTTATTTGAAAGTTTAAATTTAAATGACAAATCAAGTGATGTTTTAAGAATAATTGATAAAATAGAAAAAATAGGAAAAGAAGAAGTAAAAAAAGAACTTGCTCTTTTAGAAATAAATGATACATCGATTAATCAAATCATCAATTTTATTGAAATAAAAGGCTCAAACAATGAAGTAATTAAGTCTCTTAAAGATTTAAAAATAAATAGTGATCTTTTCACTAATGGATTACAAGAGTTAGAACAAGTTATTAATTATCTTAATGATTTTGGTCTTGATGATAGTTTCTACAAAATAGATTTAACCATTGCCAGAGGACTTGACTACTATACAGGAACTGTTTATGAAACAATGTTAAATGATTATCCTAACCTTGGAAGTATTTGTTCAGGAGGAAGATATGATAATTTAACTAGTTATTATACCGATAAAAAATTAAAAGGTGTAGGAATTTCTATTGGACTTACTAGACTGTTTTATCAGTTAAAAGAAGCTGGAATAATAAATAGCAAGAAAAAAACTCTTTCAAAGGTACTTGTTATACCTTTTGATAATAAAAATATGTCATACGCTATTAAAATAGCAACTTATCTTAGAGAAAATAATATAAATTCAGATATTTATTATGAAGAAAAAAGTTTTAAGTCAAAACTAAAATATGCCAATAGACAAGGAATACCTTATATTTGCATAAT
>JBJEYJ010000081.1:0-2149 GCA_051886655.1 Bacilli bacterium
AAGAAATTTTATGAGGAAAATGGAAGATTTCCTAAACAAGATGAAGAATGTGGAACTTGGTTAAAATGGCAGCGTCGTTCTGTCAAAAAAGAAAAACTATCAGAAGAAAAAATAAAAAAATTAGAAGAGATAGATAAGAACTGGAGGGAAGGAAGAAAAAAAGTAATTTCTGTGGTTAATGAAGCTAATTTTTTAGATTTAAATCAAAGCAGTTCTGATAGAAAAACTAGAAGATAATTTTAAGATGAAAATAGTATTGTATGCTTTTTTGTGATACAATACTTTTGGTGGTTGTATGAAAAAAATAGAACTTTTATCTCCGGCTGGAGACTTTGAAACTTTAAAAATGGCAGTTAGGTGCGGAGCAGATGCAGTTTATATTTCTGGTAAAGATTATGGTGCTAGAAAATATGCAGAAAACTTTACTTTGGAAGAAATAGAAGCTGGTGTTAAACATTGTCATTTATACGGGGTTAAACTTTATGTTACTGTTAATACGTTAATTGATGAAGATAAAATATCTGATGTTACAGATTATGTTAGAAAACTTCATAAAATGGGAGTAGATGCTTTGATTATGCAAGATATTGGGATGATTTCTTATTTGAAGAAAAAGTTTCCTAATTTGGAGATTCATGCTTCTACTCAAACACATAATTGTAATGATAAATGTATTTCTTTTCTTGAATCTTTAGGAGTTTCTAGAGTAGTTCTTGCTCGTGAACTTTCTTTGGAAGAGATAAGTAAATTAAAAACATCTTTAGAACTTGAAGTATTTATTCATGGCGCTTTATGTGTTAGTTATTCTGGTCAGTGTTTAATGTCTTCACGTCTTTTTAATAGAAGTGGTAATAAGGGAGCATGTGCTCAACCTTGTAGATTTTGTTATGATCTTTATAGGAATAATGAAAAAGTTAATTTATCTTATGATTATTTACTTTCTATGAAAGAACTTTGCGTTTTGGAAAAAATAAGTAAATTAATAGAACTTGGAGTAAGTTCATTAAAAATAGAAGGAAGAATGAAATCAAAGTATTATGTTGGATATGTTACTAAGATTTATAGAAAGTTAATTGATAGTTATTATAATAAGGAAGAGCTTAACGTTACAAAAACAGAACATAATAATTTACTTAAACTATATAATCGTGAATTTACAGCGGGTTTTTTAAACAGTGATAAAAATGTAGTTAATCCTAAAACTTGTAATCATCAAGGACTTCTTCTTGGAAAAGTAGTTTCGCCTTTAAAAAAAATAAAGATAGAGCTTTTTGATGATATTAATCAGGAGGATGGAATTCGTTTTTCTGATGGTAGTGGTATGATTTGTAATTATATTTATAATGACAAAGATCTTTTAGTTAATAGTGCTAAAAGTGGAGAAGTTATTTCTTTGGATAATAAAGTTAATTTAAAAGAAAAAGGTTATGTTTATAAAACTTTGGATGTTTCTTTGAATAAGGAAATTGATAGTTTTGAAAATAAAAAAATACCTTTGAAGTTTGAAGTTTGTGCTAAGATAGGTGAGGAGTTTTCTGTTTCAGTTTTATGTGATGATATAAGAATTAATAAAAAGATGGGGAGAGTGGAACATGCTTTAAATGTTCCTACTACTAGGGAAGAGATAATTTTAAAATTATCAAAACTTGGTGATACGCCTTTTTATTTAGAAGATGTTTATTTTGATATGGATGAAGATGTTTTTGTTCCTATTAAAAATGTTAATGTTTTAAGAAGAGAGCTTGTTAAGGAACTTATTTCTTTAAGAGAAAATAAAAAAATAGATTTTGTGGAAAAAGATATATTATTTGAAAAAAATAAAATGAAAATTACTAATGAGATTAGTTTTTTGGTTAGAAATGAAGAGCAATTAGAATTTTTGTTAGATAAAAATGTTAATATTTATGTTGAAAATTATGAGCTTTATAAAAGATATGAAAGTGATAATGTTTTTTACAGAAATCCAAGGGCGTGTTTTGATTATAGGGATGCTTTTAATAGAGTTATTTCAAATAATGGGGGTTTACATAATTTAAAAGAAAAAAGCGTTAGTGATATTTATATGAATGCTTTTAATAGTTTAACTGTTAATACTTTTTCTAATTATGTTTATAAAGTAGGACTTTCTCCAGAACTTAGTAATTATGAT
>JBJEYJ010000082.1:0-26018 GCA_051886655.1 Bacilli bacterium
CTTTTGGCAGGCAGACTAGAATTTGAATCCAGACCAAAGATTTTGGAGATCTCTATGCTACCGTTACACCATCCGCCTATATAAGAAATAAGCAACTTTAAGGAAAAGTTGCCAACCATAATATGAAACAAAGCTTGCTTTTTCTATTGAGGCTTCAAGCAATAACCTCTATGGAGCAGGTAGTGGGATTCGAACCCACCCACTCAGTTTGGAAGACTGAAATGCTAGCCGCTAACATCATACCTGCATATAATGTGGTGGGTCGGCGTATCCCACATCTCTTTAAGACCTATAAGCCGTTGCTGGTTATCTAATTTTTTGTATCGCTGACACTCTTTCGTGACAAGAGCCGCTAGCCTAAATTCATTATTAGGTCTGTTACAGACTGTTTCACATTTCACTTATAGGAGTGATAGCTGCCATTTTCTATCCTCACATTATTTTTATAATGAAAAGTAATGTATTGATAAAGCATCAGTATTTTTATATTCTTCATTTAATTCTTTCATTCTTACTTTTGCATTTTCTTTATCAGATACTACTTCTGTATATAATACTTTATATGGTACATATGGAGTACCAAAACTTCTTCCTTGCTCTACAATTATTTTTTGTCTTGTAGGATTTTTTTGTTTTACTTGTTCTTTTACATCTTTTTTTACTGCCATTTTTCAATTCCCTCCTATAATATTTTATAAAATTTAAAATAAGATAATTATATTATTTTGGTTCTTTTAATTTTTTAATAATTTCAATTTTTGCTATCCATTTGTCAACTGGAAAAGTAATGAATTTTCCACCATTTATAACTATTTTTTCTTTATCACATTTTAAATTATCTACTATTGTATTTATAATAAACTCTTTATCATCTGTAAAATTATGATTATCATTTAATAAATTTGTTTTTGCTTGAGAATATTTTATTTCATAAATTTTTCCATTTAAATAAAGCAAATTAAAAATACCATTTCCTTCAAGAGAATACTTTCTTTTATAAACTTCTTCTCCAAATATTTTTTTTAAAAATTCTCCAAATTTATATTCTGTTTCCCAAAAATATTCAATAGCCATAATTATCACCAACCTTTATATAATTTATTTATTTTATAAATATATTATATAATAAATTATATAAAAAATCAATAATAATATTATAATTGACAAGTAGAAATATAATCTGTAAATTGTTCTAAAATTTCAGCTATAAAATTTATAAAATCTTTTTTACTGCCATATACTTGAACATATCCCTCTTCTGTATATTCACTAATAGCAAAAGCACAAATCTCTAAATCATTGCGGGCAGCCGCTACTATCATATAACTTAATAATGAACTATCTTTTATTGTTGTATATTCATATTGGTCATCTAAAAAAGATGCACCTTTTCTTATTACCATATTATTTTTTACTTTTTTAAATCTAAAAGTTCTTTTTAACTTTATTTTCATTTTTATCAATTCCTTTTTCTTCTTCAATTTCTTTTAATTTTTTATTAAAGATATAATCATAATCAAAATTAATTCCCTTAACTTGCTTATTTTTTGTTGGCTCTGTTCTTAAGTACCAATTTCCACCAGAAGAAGCATCTTTTATTGGTAAAATATAAGCAGTTTCATTTTCTAAACAATATAAATAAAATATGTCTGCATCTTCTTCTGTATATCTTTTATCAACATAATAATTCTTAGATTTTATATGAAACTCCATTTTACCATCTTTAATTTTTTCTGTTGTTTTTACTTGTATTTTTAATTTTATATTATTCTTAATTGCTATTAAATCATAAGAACAATAATCTCCTAATGGAACTGAAACTTCATATCCATTTTTTATAAAATCATATTGTGCTTTTAATTCACCTAATAAGCCTATTCTTTTTGAATTTTCCATTTTGTTACTCTCTTTCTATTGCTCATTAAAATAAAAAATGGGAAGTGGAGCAACTCACTTATCAATTAAGGAGCGACCTTAATCTATCCCTCATGGTCGAGAGACTAGGAATCGAACCTAGAACTGCGCGTTATCAGCACGCTGTAATAACCATTTTACTATCCCTCGATAATAAATATAAAAACGAGAGACTTGAATACTGAATTATTTACACAAGTTAATCGTGTAAACTTGGAATCGAACCAAGGCACATGGCATGGAAGCCATTATTCTACCAGAGAATATTGCTGTAAGTCTCTCTTATATTTATAGGAGGTGATTATGTTATAAACTCATAATGTTGAAAATAGAATATTATCATAAATTTCTAGGGTCGATTCATCTATTTTCTCATATGAGCGCCCGCTAATATCCTTCTCTCTCACTTACTTACTCTATCAAAATAAATGACAGAGAAGGATATCCGAGCCCATTTTCTAATCTTTTATAAAAACACGATATTGTTTTAATAAAAATTTACTGCTTTTTAAACAGAATTTGCAGTTAGACCCTAAAGATATAATTTTCTAATAATTTTAGTTTATAATCACAAGGCTTTGCTAAAATTATTATACTCATTATACTAATATGTACTGGAGTCTCGTAAGGTCGAGACATACATTTGATAAATTTTTCTTACAAAAAATAAATCTTTTGCTGTGTAAGCCTTTTTTCTTTTTCTATATATATTATATCAAAAAATTTTATATTTTTCAAATATTTTTGGAGCTGCATCTGTGAATCGAACACAGTCATAGTTGATTTGCAGTCAACTGCCTTCCCACTTGGCTAATGCAGCATATGAAATAGTATGGAAACAACCAAAACCATACTCAGTATAAATCTTTGAGTCTTCCTTTAGAGCGATAGAGTTGCTCATATCTCATACCCTTATACTTTACTCTCTATTCTTAGCTCATCGTTGTTTTTTATTCGACTTCAAAGGCGTGACTTACCTTTGCATTCTCCTATATTTTTACTCTTGGTTATAGGAACCTCAATCCCAATTAAGGTGATTGGTAATACGACCAACGGCGTTCCTTTAACGACGACCCGCCCACGTCGGCAGCTGGCTTCCATGTCCTTAGGATATTACTACCATATCTCTGCATATTACTAACCTCTCCTTTAGGTACGAACTTTTAGCAGCCGTTTTTTACTAGCCTAGGATACGACTTTTCCGCGCTAAAGGATATAGTAATTGGTGTTCCCTCAAGGATTCTAACCTTGGACTTTTTGCTTCATAAGCAAATGTTCTATACATCTAAACTAAGGAAACATATAATGGGGTAAGTACTGGATTACGATCCCAGGTTAATAGTGCCACAAGCTATTGTTCTACCATTGAACTATACTTACACCTAAACTTATTATTTACTCAATAATAAGCAAAGGTCTAAGTACAACTACTACCAAAATTTTACATTTATTAATAAATAAAACTTCTCATCTTTTATTTTTTCTTCTTCTATATATCTTAATGTATATCCATCTTCTTCTGTTAGACTTTCTAAAAATTCATCAAGAGAAAGAGGATAATTTTCATTTTGAGTTATATCTAAATATTTTTCACAATATTGATATATATTTTCAATATCACCATTTGTTAATCGTTCTTTTAAAATATCTAAGTAATTAATATCTTCTTCAATTAGTTCTGCTAATTCTTCAAAATATAGTCTCTTTTTTATTTCAAATATATCAACAATATCTATTAATTTTAAATCATATCTACTTTTTATATATAATTGTTTATTTTTTAATCTATTATATTCTTCTTCTGTTAAAATTAAATGACTTTCATATAAATCCATTCCCATTATTTATTTCACTCCATTTTTAATACCAAAGACAATTATAATACTGTGCAAAAAGAGTCAATCCTCTTCTTACAATTCTACTTTTTTTATCATAATCAATATCACTTGGATCTGTTATAATGTATTTAAAAGCAATAATCATCTTATCTAATACTTTTAACCATTTTTTATTTCCATCTTTAATTGGCTCTCCATTTTTATTATAACAAAAACATCCTGGAGTACCAAACTTTGCGTATTCATCTCTAAATTTACATAAGCGAGGGTAAATATATAAAGCCATTGAATAATCAAGTGAAAAAAATTCGTATTCACAAAATCCTTCTTCATCTTCTTTATTTCTAATATTTGCACCAGCACTATAATCTTTCAAATTAGAATCATAGTAACCAGGCATATCTTTTTGTTTTAATCCTAACTCTTTTAAATATTTATTGATTTTCATTACTATCTCCTTTAAATAAATGTTCTTTCATTATTAATAAATATTTTTCAGTTTCTTTAAAAGACATTCCAGATTTTTTCATTGAACTTGCTATCTTAATTCATGCTTCTTCTATACTAATATTTTCCATTAATAATTACCAAACCATTCTTCAACCGTTTTTTCACTAAAACCCATTGCCATAGCAAATTCTTTACAATAATTATAATATGTTTCTATGTCTATAACTTGCCCATCACTTAATTCTCCATACCAATTTTTCTCCATCTTACAAGTTTCATTATACATATCCAATCTTGTGTTATCAATTAATTCAAATTTCATAATATTCTTTTTATTTTTCATTATTATCAACTCCTTATATTTATATTATATAATAATTTTTATAAAAAATCAAAAAATGCGGCAGTAGCTATAAAGCTTCTAAACCGCATTTCCGCTATAATTGTTCAGCTACGTGTTGAACTGACTTTTCTAATTGTTCATATGTTGTATTATTTACAGGTTTAGAAAACATTAATTCAATAAATTGTTCTAATGTTTGTTTAAAAATAATTCCTTGTAAATGTACCATTTTTCCATTATAAGCATTAGAATAAATTTGTTTATATTCATCTTTTGAAATATATTCTTGAATTTGATTATAATAATCATAGAAAAATTTTCTTGATAATTCTTCTATTGCTTCTAATGTCTCTGTTGGAACTTCTTTTGCTAAAGCTACATTATAGTAAACAAAACAACTAAATGCTGTTTCCAATGCTGCTGGAGCAATTTCTCTTAATGTAACTCCTTCTCTTTGTGCTACATCATATGCATGGTGTAGGTTATAAATATATCCTGGAGTACAGATTCCAAATTCATATTCGTCTTTTCCTCTTCTTGTAATTGAAACTTCATTATATTGCCATTCATAAGTAGGAATTGTTAAAACTTTTCCACCTTCTGGGCCCATTTCATGTTGTGCAATTAAATTACACATAGCATTATATCCAACATCTTCATTAGCTCTTGTTGGAGTCATTTTAATATTATGAGCTTCAATAAAACTTCTTCTATACATATGACCAAATACCCATACTAAATTAGCATTAACAGGTGCTTGTTCACAATTTTTACCTATTTGTATAAAAGGTGAAATAATAAATTTTGCAGAAGTATCTTTTAAAGGTTTTGATAATAAACTTAAAGAACAAGCTTCAAAAAATGTATCATCTGCATCTATAAAAGTTATGAAATCTTCTTTAGTATGTTCAACACCATATTGTCTAGCATGTCCAGGACCTCTATTTATTTCATATCCAATTTCTTTTACATTTATTATTTTGCTAAAAGTTTCTACTATGTCTTTATAATCTTTACCACCATCATTAACTATTGTAACAACTAATTCATCTTTATTTAATTGCATAGCAATAGAAGATAGTGTTTTTATAATAGTATCTTGACTATTATAAGCTGGTATAATTACATCTATCATCTATAAGTCTCCTCTCTTTTCTCTTTCTTAAAGTATATCATATTTTTTTTTCTTTGTCAAGAGAAAAGCATAAATAATTATGGCGGAGTGAGCTAGATTCGAACTAGCGGTAGAATTTCTTCTACTCGTTCTTAGCAGGAACGTGGTTTAAGCCATCTCACCCATCACTCCATTTATTTATATACTATTAATGCAGAGTATATCATAGATTCAACAAATCCATGTTCTCTATTGAAAGAATAATTTATACTAACCAATTCGTTAAAATCATTATGCCAAACACTTTCTCCATTAATTGTTTCTGTTATTTTTCTTTCAAAACTTCGTTGATCTGTATCTGAAATAATTATTGCTTTTAATTTTTCCATTTTTAAATCCTTTCTATAAAAAAAAATGAGAGAAGCAAAGAAACCCTTAAGATACAACTCTCTAAATCTTTTTTACAGCTTGAAACCATATAAAGAAGCATGTATGGTACAAGGGCTTTATATATTCGAAATTAATCTACTAACTTAGCCTACCTTCCTTATTCACTGTTGGGGAATTAAACCCATATTAAGTTAAATAAAATTAATTAATTTTAATCTCTACACTAGATTCATCTGGTGTTTCTTTAACTTTATATGGAATTGTAATATAAAGCAATCCATTTTTTAGTTCACTAACTGCTTTTGAAACATCAATTTCATCAGGATTAAATAATAATCTTGAATTAATTGAATAGGTTTTTCCAGTAACTTTATCTTTAGAAGTTCCAGAAATTACTAAATATGTTTTTAAATTTTCATTTTTAATTGTTACTTTTAAATCTTCTTTTTCAATACCTAATACGTTATGTGTAATAACTATTGAATCTTCTTTTCTAATAATATCATATGGTTGCATATCTTTTTCATCTCTATTAAAGAAATAAAAATGTCTATCAAAATCAAATAAATTTGCAAATGGATCAAATAATCCTAATTCTTTACTCATAATAAAAAAATCTCCCTTCAAATAATAAAAATAAATAAAAACTTAATATGAGTTTTTGAGACAAAGTCCCTGGTTCCCGAAGATAGACTCGAACTACCACTCCAGGAATCAAAATCCTGTATCCTACCAGTTAGATGATTCGGGAATATATGTGTATCCATTTTTAATTTATATCTATGGCAGAATGGATTACATAAAACTGCGGGAGTGTATCCCAAATGCGCATTTTCGCGGTGGTGGAGCTGAGGAGAGTCGAACTCCTGACCTCCTGCTTGCAAGGCAGGCGCTCTAGCCAACTGAGCTACAGCCCCATATGGCTCCCGAGCGAATAAACTTATCTAGAATTATACATAGAGCGAGTATATGTTCTCCCATTATTCTCTAATATTATTTATTCCATATAATCTCGGGTGTATGTAGGATTGGCTGTCTTTAAGGCTCATATGAAGTGCTATTCCTACTAAGTCGAACCTGTAAATGGCGACTTGTAGCGGATTTGAACCGCTGACCTCGTGCGTGACAGGCACGCGTTCTAACCAACTGAACTAACAAGCCATTTATAATAAATTGGAAATCCTCCCTTTAATTTTACAAAGAAAGCTTACTGCAATTACAGCAAAATATTATTCACAGCTCATGACTTCTATTACTTCATTTTTTTGCTCATTAGAGACAGGTTTAGTCGACTTATTAACTGCGTACCTATAGCAATGCTAGCCTTCCGCAGGCTTGCGAACTTTCTTTAACCAATTTATTTATATACTTTCCCCTCTAAATATTAACGATAGGCGGTTTAGTACAAAACTTCTCCATCGAGAGTCTTCTCACTCTATGCATAGTTTATAGGACTATGGACCGTTAGGTCTTTGAACCAGTAAGAAGGTAATTATACCATAAAAACCAGTATCCACTAAGGTAACCTTATAACCCGATTGGCGTCAAGGGTAGGATTCGAACCTACGGAGGCTTTCACCTCAAGAATTTTCAAGACTCCCGCTTTAGACCACTCAGCCACCTTGACATATAATTATTCCTACTACCTTCAAAGTTCGTTTCCTACTACTTTCCGAGTTCAGAATATATTGGTGACGCTACCCCGAGTTGAACGGGGCACTTCAGGATGAAAACCTGATGACTTGACCGACTGTCCCTAGCGCCATATATTAGGTTAATTCTTTATAAATTGGAATTCCCCTCTTAGAAATATCTTTTCCTAGTATAAGAAATTTATTAACTTCTTCTTTACTATATCTATTTAATAAAGCATTTTTAATATCTTCTTCTTTTCCTTTTAATAAGTAACAGTATCCAACTAAAAAACTTTCAGAATGATTTAATGCAATATCGTTTCCTTTCCAAGTTTTTAATAAATCTATACAATAATCCCATAATATATCTTTTTCATTTTGAGTCATCATTGCAACCTTATCTAAAGAAACCACCTGCATATTTTCTTTTGTTTTTAAAACTTTAATTTCTACATTTTTATATCCATCATTCCAATTATCTGGAAGAAAATTTTTATAATTTTTGTTAAATGTATAAATTAAAAATTTTAAATCTTCTCTAAAATTCATAATATTCCAAAGCATATATCTGTCTTCATCATTAGATATTCTATTATCAAAAAAATCTATATTTTTTCCAACTAGAATAATTTGTTTAGTTTTGAACTTCATTAATCCATTTGAACCTATTTCTATTGGAATATTAAAATCCTTAGATTGAACTATTTTTTTATCTTGTAATTCTAGTGGCTCCCATATATAATAAGATTCTTCTTTATTACCATCTACATCTATATATCTATATACACATGGATTTTGAGCAACTTTTTTTAAAATACCTTCTTTTACCATTGATGTTAAAGTTGCTGGATAAACTTTTTCGCAAGCTATCTGAGATAAATCATTAACAGTAAAATCATAATAAATTTTGTATTTTTGTATTAAATTTAATACATTCCTTCCTTTTTCTGTCATAATCTAATCTCCTTTTAAATATAATGGAGCTGGAGGTGAGATTCGAACTCACGAAGAATAAATCGCTACATTACAAGTGTAGTCCCGTTGGCCACTTGGGTACTCCAGCACATAAGATTAGTTTTATTAAACTAATCTTTAAGGTTTGATGTAGTTTTCCTTCTACTCTTATATCCTCTAAATGTCGTATAGGATGACTTCATTTGTTTATAGGACTTTATTGGTACAAATATAAACCCTAACTGGTATGTCCTAAACCCATGGCTCCCTCGGCTGGATTCGAACCAGCAACAAGCGGTTAACAGCCGCACGTGATACCCTTTCACCACAAGGGAATATAAACAAGACACAAGTACGGATTTGAACCGTTAGAAAACTTTTACAGAGTTTTTGTGAACCAATCACTATAATATTCATATTTGCTGTATATGTCTTTGATAAATATATTATATTATAAAATTTATTAAAAATCAATTTATCATTATTAACCAAATTTTTATGAAAAATGAGCACTGGATTTTCTTTTTTGTGAAAATCTAATATCCAGAGGCTTTTGGCTCTATCTTGGGTATTATAAATATCTTCCTTGATTTCATCCTCCTGTGCCATGTGTAGAGTGCTCCTTCTACTCGTCAAAGAACTCAAATTATTAAAAATTCTACAAGAAAAACTTATTTTTCTTATCATATATATTATAACATAAAATTTTAAAAATATCAATTATGCGGCAGCCGCTATAGTATCTTGCACCTAGATAACCTTCTGCATATTTTAAAGTATGATATGAAGCTTGTGCTTCTAATACAGATTCACTAGGTTCATTTTCACTTGCAATCATTTCTAAAACATTATTTTATCTATTATATTCTTCTATTATTAAATTATATATTTCTTCATCAGTTTGTTTTAAATGATTAAAATTTATCATTAAATCTAAACTCCTCATCTAATTTTTTATCTATTTCTTGTAAAGCTAACCACACATAAGAAACGCAGTCCTTACAATCTTCAATTTCATCTCTTTTGCTACACATCAATTTAGCACATTTTCTACAACAATTCTTTGTCATAAGCGCGCTCCTTTCTATGTTTAAGTGGTAGTCCGAGAGGGACTTGAACCCCCGACATCCTGGTTGTAAGCCAGGCGCTCTCCCAGCTGAGCTATCGGACTATATATAAATTTAGCAGCTCGACCATCATCTCCACGATGAGTCCAGTAAGCCCCTGTGGCACTTCGCCCGTAGGCAAAGATAGGATTCGAACCTACGCGATCACTGCATTGACCATATATGGTTTCAAATTTTTATAGCAAAACTTGAAAAACTGTACTGGTGGGCCAACCGCGATTCGAACGCGGGACTCCTTCATTAAAAGTGAAGTGCTCTACCATCTGAGCTATTGGCCCATTTTTACAAGGCACTAATTGTTTATATCGCCAAATAAACTTTAAATTTAGCTGTATGTGCCTTTTTCTTTAATAATATTATATTATATTTTTTTATAAAAGTCAAAATAAAACTTTATACATTTACAAAATTACAACTTTTAACTTCAAATCTTTGTTTTAAAAAAGATACTGACTCTTTATCTTTTACTTTTGCTAAATGCATTGTTTTATTATCATCAAAGTAAGTCATTTCATAGTAAGGATAATCTAATTCTCTATCTTCTTCCATTTGAAAAACCTCCTTTAATTCTTTTATTATATATATTATATAATAAATTTTTAAAAAAATCAAATTTCTTTATATCCATAATGTGTCAATAATTGTCGAATATTAAATTTTCCTACTGGATTTGCTGAATGAATTCTAAAACCTACTAATGGAATTTGATGTTCCACTATATATTTAGCAATATCATATCCAGTTTTTTCTTCACCTAGATCATGATCAAAAGACACTACAATAGGAAAATCATTTGCATAAGTTGATAAATATTCAACAGCAGATTCAAAATCTCTTATTGCTACTCCATATTTAAATTCATTTCTAGGTATTTCTCTAATGTCATCGATAAATACAAATGTTATTCTATTTTCCATTTTCATCACTTTCCTTTCTTTTTATAATTATATTATATAATAAATTTACAAAAAAATAAAGGGAGAATTTAATCTCCCGTTTTTACCAATTTGTATATATATCTATTGTTCCAGAAGCGCATCCGCCATCATATACTTTTCCAGTTCCTAAAGATGTTTCTACAATAGTTCCTTTTTTATAGTCACTACTAGCTACACAAATATATCCATCTCCATCACAAACTAATCCTCTACTATCTACATGACGACCTGGAATTTTCAATCCTCCACCAGGTAATACTTTTTGTGAGTACCAAGTTTCTTTATGTCCATTAAAATAAACAACTCCTTTACTTTTTGTTAATGGATTTGAACTAACTTTTCCTTTTGTAGCGGTTGTATTTTTTCTAACTAGATCTCCACCTCTTGAAGTAGTTTTAGATGGTTCAATCTTTGTTCTTTCATTTGATACATATTTTGCGTATATATAATAAGTATTTTCATTTTCTTTAACTTCTAACCATTCAGATCCACTTTCAATAACATTAATTTCTGTATTGATTGGCAATACTCTAATAATTTTTGAATCTAAATTTGGTTTCTCTCTTAAATTTACTCCCGTTGTAGTATATTTTGTTACAGGAATTGGAGTATTAATTGCATATTCTACTTGTTCTCCTATTTGATTTTCAATAGGAATATTAGTATTAATATTCTCTTGTTGTACTATTTCTATAACATTTTCTACAATTTCATTTTTATTTTCTGTCGGTTGCGTAGCAGGTAAATTACATCCGGCTATTGCTAATATAATAACTAGAATTATAATTATAATCTTCCACTTAACTTTCATATATTTTCTCACTTTCTTTTATAAATAATTTTGGAATTCAAAAATGTTTATATCAGATAGTTAAAAATTATTTTATTTAATTTAAAACTATTTGCTAAATATAACTAGCTTTCCTATCTAATCGAGATTAGTTATTGAATGATTCTCACTTTATTAAATAGTTCGTAAGTATATCTTTTCTTAACTGCCGATCAAGATAACGATAACTTATTATTATTAACATTTAGTATTACATAGGCATACTTCCTCCTTTTAATTAAATAAAATGAAACAAATTAGTTGAGTTTTTCACTCATATTATATTATTTTTTATTATTTTAAAATTTTATATTTTGACCTTTATATCTATAATCCTAAAGACTTTAATAAATTCTTTACATTCTCTTTTTCTTCTTTTGTAGGTTCTATTATAGTATCTTTAATTGGTTGTGATGAAAAATCTATTCTGTTATTATCTTGTATTTTTATATTATTATTTGGTAATATATTTTCATCTCCTGGTTCTACTGCAGTTTTTGCAGCTGTTAATGTTATTTTAATTTGAACATTTTCTCCATTTTCAATACCATTAATACGAATTTCTTTTCCATCATTATATAAAAAAGCATTTTCAAAAACATTTAATATTTTATTTGTAATTTCTTGTTTTAATTCTTGACCTCTTGCCATCTTATTTATCCTCCTTATCAATTTTAACTATTAAATTTGCTTTTTCTAATGTATTAGCTAATTCTATAATTTTATCACACATTTTACATTTTCCACCTTTTAGACATTCTCTATTACATCTTATTCTTTTTTCTGCAAATCGTGGAATAATAAATTTATTATCTAAATCTAAATTTAATTCTAAAATTAATTCATTTAAATTCCCAAATCATTCTTTATCTTTTGCATATATTTCATATAAAATATCATGTTTTGTTCGATCTCCATAAAATTCTAATATATCAATATATGATTCATATTGTGACACGTCTTCAGGTCTTATAAAGAAACTCTTTAATGGAGGCATTTGCTCCCATATTTTTTGGCTTATATTAGGAAAAGCTCTAATTTGTACTGAATCTGGGACAACTTTTTTTATATTATTCAATTCAAACGCTAAATCTTGTGTAATATAAATATCAGATACACCTAATGAAATCATATCTAAAAAGTCTTCCCATTCAGATATATATTCATTGATATAGAATTTTATATTATTTTTTCTTAACAAATCAAGATCAAGATTAGTATCATAATACTCAAATTTTATAGCAAAATTAAAATCTAAATTTTCTTTATATATTTTTACTAATTTTTCTACAATTTTATAATCAATACATTCTTTAATATTCTTAATATAAATATTAGTTCTTTGATTTATATGTTCCTTTAAAAAATCTATTAATATCAAAATTTTATCTTTATTAAATGGAACATTTATTTCATCTACTTCATTCATTTTTATTGAATTAGGTGTATAATCTATACAATATTTCATTATATACTCCTCCTTATAATAAAACAAGGGAGAAAAAGTCTTCTCCCTAATTTATGTTAATCAGTTGTTATTAAACGATATTGCATAACTTTTTTATTATCTTCAGTTTTTACTTGTTCTTTTTCTGCTTCTCCATTTTTTACTAATTGAGTTAATCTTGCAACAACCTTTGCTTTAGTAATATCTTCTCCTTCTATTTGAGAAGTAATCATATCAGCAGTTTGATAATCTTCTGTTAATACAGATTTAATAACAGCTCTTAATTCGTCTCCTTCTGCTTTCTTTTCAGCTGCTTTTTCTTTTGCTTTAGCAGCTTTATTATCTATCATTTCAATTTGTTTATCAATAAAAGCTACTAATTCATCAACATTTTCTACATTTGTATTCTCTACAATTCCTTTTAATATTTCATAATTTTCTTTTTTTGTATTCTTTTTGTCTGCCATTTTTATTCTCTCCTTTTTATTTTATTATATTTATATTATATCAAAAATTTTTTGAAAAATCAATCTAGATTTTTAGAATCCTGATCTTATATTATTGAACAAGTTTTTCAATTAATTCTTGATAATCATAATCTGTAAAATCACTTTTTCTTAAATTTAAAATATTTAATATTTCATCTAATTCTAATGTAAAATTTCTTTTAGTATAATTTAATACTTTTTGTTTGTTTACTTCACTTTGCATTATAAATATATTAAATATCTGATTACCAGTTATATTAATCATACTACCACTCTCCTTTTTTAAATTCTTTATTTTCAATTTTTCTTTTTTTCTTTTTTCTATTATCTGTTCTTAACGGTTTTCCATTTAAATCTGGAATATAAAGACCGACAATGTTGCATTTCCGCCCATATTGTACATCCTTTCCCTTTTGAACAAACTCCAGCTCTTTGATAATATTTACATAGTTTATTTCTATCTTTCATTTATATCACTTCCTTTTTCTATATAAATTATATAATAAAATTTTATATTTTTCAATTATATATATGTCTCTAACTCCTCCGCAGGAGGAGCTTAGAGCATATAAAACATTATTTGATAATTATTAAAAAATATAATATAATCACGTACGCGCGCATGCGCGTATTTTTTATTATGAAGGTTTTTGATTATTACGTTTTTTCTAGAATTAATAAATTTTTATTTGACTTTTATAAAATTTTATTATATAATTTTAATAAAAGAAAGGAGATAAAAATGAATAATGTCTATGCCTGTTCAGATTTATACGGAAAGTATGAACTTTGATTAAAAATTCATTAATATTATAATAATCAAAAATAGATATAGATATGGAAGTATTTGAATTTAGTTTAGTTGCTTTATCAAATTTAAATACATTAGAACCAATATACTTTAAAAAATAAGAAAGGAAAGATAATTTTGAATAAAATAAGTGATGAAATTATAAAAAAAGAATTAGAAGAACAAATGGATTTTTTAAAAACTAAATATAATGATAAACAATATTTAGGATTATTTACCTATGGAAAAGTAAATTATGGATTTGCAGAATCAGTAGATGAAATACAAACTGTTTTTTGTTATATTCCTACATTTAAAGAATTATGTACTGAAAATGTCATAGATATTTATTATATACCATATAAAAATAGAAAAATTAGAATATGTGATATAAGATTATTAAAAAGTTTAGCTTTACATCAAGAACAAATTATTATGGAAGCTGTTTTTTCAGATTATTATATTTTAAATCCTAGATATAAAAAAATATTTAACAAATATATTTATATAAATAGAGAAGCTATTTTTCATTGTAATCAAAAATTAAGAATTCAAAATGCTTTAATTAGAGGAAAGCAAGCAATAGATAATTATATTATAAATCATGATAATAATATATTATTTAATGCTTGTAGAATTCGTATTGCTACTAGATTATATATAGATGGAACTGCTTGTGAAAATTGTATTAATTTAAAAAAAGATTATTATATAAATTATTTATGGCAAATAAAAAATGGAGAGATCCAACCTAATATTAATGAAATTAAAAATGATTTTATTTCAATGGAGCAAGAAGCAGCAGAGCTTATAGAGAATGATAAATGTAAAGATTTAATTGAAAATGCAATTACAGAATTAATGAAAGTTGCATTAACAGATATGATACAAGACCAAGATTTTACTACATTATTAACAAAAACAGAAAATAAAGCATTAGAAATTATTTTAAACGAATTAGAATCAGGTTATGAAGGTAATATTTCTATTTCTAATTTAACAGAAAATAGCAATATCTCAAGACCAGTGTTTACAAAATTATTACAAAAAATGAAAGATTATAAGATTGCAGAAATAGAAAATCAAGGAGTTAAAGGTACTTATATAAAAATTATTGATGGTAATTTATTAAGCGAATAATTATTATTGATAATAATAAAAAAATATAATATAATAAACATATAATATAAAAAGAAAGAAGGAATGTTATATGTTTAATTTTATTATGCCAAAAATACATATAGAATTAGAGAAATGGAAATTTAATAAGAATTATAATTTATATGTTTCTAATATGGGAAATTTTAAAGATAAAAATAAAGAAGATATAAATTTAAAAGTAAGTCAAGGCGGATACATGCAAGTTCCTGTTTGTAATAATAAAAAAGGAACAGTTAAATATCTTCAAGCTCATAGAGTTGTAATGGAAACATGGTGTCCGTTAGCAAATATGTGGAAAGATAAATTAACAGTAGATCATTTAAATCATAATAAAAGAGATAATAGTGTAAAAAATTTAGAATGGGTTTCAAAAAAAGAGAATTTAACAAGAGCTACAATGGATTATATTAGTTTAGATTTAGAAAAAGAGAATCAAAAATTAAAAGATAAAATAAAATTCTTAGAAACTCAATTATTAAATATGGATATAACTATTATATTAAATGATATAAAAAGTAATAAACAAATTTCCTTTTACAATTGGTATGATGTTAAAAATTATTTAATCACAATAGGCAATAATGCAAATATTGGTGGAATGAGTATTAATATATTAAGAGAAAAAATAACTTCTATAGCAAATAAACATCAAAAATATTTTGGATTTTATTGGGAGGTAAAGAAAAATGTTAAATAAAGAAGGTCAAAGAGAATTATGTTATATTGTTAATATTGATAATATAGAACCTATAATCGGTTCAGATAACTGTGAAGCCGCAATTGTTGGCGGATGGAAAATTATGGTAAGAAAGAATACTTTTAAAAAAGGAGATATGGCTATTTATTTTGAAATAGACTCAAAAGTTCCAGAAACTAAAGAATTTGAATTTTTACTAAAAAAGCATTATAAAATAAAGACACAAAAATATACATTTGGAGGTAAAGGAAATTTTATTTCTCAAGGATTATTAATGTCATTAACTGATTTTCCTGACATTTTTGAAGAAGATCATGTTTCAAATATGGGATGGTTATATACAGCAAAAGCTAAGCAGTTAGGAAATTTAGTAAAACCAGGAGATTTTTTAACACAATATTTAGGAGTAACATATTCTGTTGCTGAAGATAACAAAAGAAAAGGTAAATCTTCAAACAAATATCAAAAAATGTATCAAAGACATATAAAATTATTTAGAAAATTTAAAATATTACAAAAAATATATGATACTAAATATGGTAAAAAAATATTATTTTTATTTTTAGGAAGTAAAAAAGACAATAGAGGATGGCCAGAGTGGGTACGAAAAACAGATGAAGAAAGATGCCAAAATCTGCCTCAATTATTTCCTGGAGATGATACTAAATGGATAGTAACTGAAAAAATAGATGGAACATCTACTACATTTACTTATAAAAAAAGAGGTAAAAATAAAGGTTTTTATGTATGTTCAAGAAATGTTTGTTTTGATAGACCAGAAAAAGAAGATAAATGTTTCTATGATACAAATGTATATTTAGAAATGGCAAAAAAATATAATATAGAAGAAATACTAAAAGAAATATTAAATGAATATCCAGAATATGATTTTATAACACTTCAAGGAGAAACTTATGGAGAAGGAGTCCAAAAAAGAACATATGGATTATCTGGACATGATTTTATGGCATTTAATTTAATTATTGGTAATGATATAAATGACCAAAAAAGAATAGATACTATTACAATGACAGACATATTAAAAGAATATAAAATTCCATCTGTCCCAATTTTAGAAACTAATTTTAAAATTCCTACAACTTGTGATGAGTTATTAACTTATGCTGATGGTAAATCACAGATAGATGGAGAAACAAGAGAAGGAGTAGTATTAAGAACTTGGGATGGTATTAACTCTTTTAAAGCTGTATCTAATGAATTTTTATTAAAGTATAAAGAATAAGAAGGGAGAGCTAGACTCTTTCCTTCTATTTTATTTTATAAAAAAAATATGATATAATAAATATATAAAAATAAAAAGAAAGGAAATGATATTTATGAAAAAATTAATAACTAATAAAATAAAATGTAAAAAATGTGGTGATATTATTGAATCAACATATACGCATGATTACAAACAATGTTCTTGCGGAGAATGTGCAGTAGATGGAGGATTAACATATGCAAGAAGAAATTTTAAAGGACATACTCCTGAAGAATCTTATGAAGAACTTTCTATTTGGAAGGAGGAACAAAACAATGCCTAAAAATCAAGAAATAACTACAAGTGATTTTTATTGTACAAAATGCGGCCGCCGCGGTATTCCAATAGCAAGAAAAATAGGAAAACAAAGAGAAGCAGGACATTTAAAGAAACTATATTGTATGTATTGCAAAGAAGAAGTTAATCATGCAGAGATTCGTCCTTTTGGAGATTATAATTATGAAGATTTTAAATTAGAATTTGATTTAGGAAGATTTTTAGAAGATGGGACAAAAATATCAATTGCAGAATTACAAAGTTGTTCAAATACTGAATGTAAATATAATATTAATTGTAAATGTTGGAATTCAAATCATTCTTACAAATGCAATTATAGATTGGAGGATTAATTATGTTTTCAAATTTAATTAATTTTTTAACTATACATCAAGATATTTCTATTCCAATTCTACGAATGGGACTTCAAATTTGTGCTTTTGGAGCTGGATGGTCATTAGCAAATATAATAAATGGAGGTAATGATAATGAATAATAAATTAAATCTTATGGTAGGAATACCAGGATCTGGAAAATCATATTGGATAAATAAACATATAACAGATAAAGATATAAAAATTTCAAGAGATGAAATTAGATTTAAATTTTTAAAAGATGGAGAAGCTTATTTTTCTCATGAAAATGAAGTTTATTTAACTTTTATAGATACTATTCAAAAAGCGATAGATAGTAATAAATATGAAAATATATTTATAGATGCAACTCATCTTAATGCTTCAAGTAGAAATAAATTATTATATAATTTAAATTTAAGTAATGTTAATGAAATTAATTGTATTTATTTAAAAACTCCATTAGAGATGGCTTTAGAAAGAAATAAAACAAGAACTGGTAGACAATTTGTTCCAGAATCTTCTATTAGAAATATGTATGAAAGTTTAAAGCTTCCAGAAGAATGAGAAAATAATATTCATTCTGTATATATAGTAGAAGATGGAAAACCAATAGAAAGGAGGATAATTAATGAAAAAAAGTAATGAGTTTAAAATAAAATCATGTCCTTATTGCGGCGGCCGCGCCTATATAGCTGAAAATTTAAATAATTTATATATAGATTGCGAACATACGAATGAATGCAAATTAACACCGAATACATGGCTAATAAGTAGTCAGTCTTTAGAAGAACAAATTAGAAGTTGGAATTTACGATATAAAGAATCTAAAGATGAAAAATGGTTTCAAAGAAGATTATATAATAAAAGAAAGGAAGATGAAGATGAATAAAATTTGGTTTAGTAGTGATTGGCACTTTTGTCATGATAAAGATTTTCTTTGGTTTCCTAGAAATTTTAACTCAATTGAAGAAAATAATTTAGCAATTCTATCTAATCATAATTTATTAGTAGATAATAATGATGATGTTTATGTCTTAGGAGATCTTATGCTTAATGATAATGAGAAAGGATTAGAATTAATTAAATCTATGAAAGGAAGATTACATATTATATTAGGTAATCATGATAGTGACACTAGAGTAGAATTATATAAAACACTTCCTAATGTTGTAGAAATAGTTTATGCAACAATATTAAAATATAAAAAATCTCATTTTTATTTATCTCATTATCCTACTATATGCGCAAATTATGATGATGATAAACCTTGGCATAAAAATTTAATTAATTTATATGGTCATACGCATCAAAAAACAAATTTTTATAATGATAATCCATATATGTATCATGTAGGCGTAGATAGTCATAATTGTTATCCTGTTTTAATAGATGATATTATAGAAGAAATAAAAAATAAAAAATGTGAACTTAATAATAAAAATATGAAAGAAGCAAAATTGACTTTTTAAATTTTTTATGTTATAATAAAACAAAGGAGAGTAGATAAATATGAAAATAAAACTTGTTCAATCTAATTATGATAAAGAAACTGGTATATCAATAGCAACAATAAATACAGATTATGGAATCTTCTCTGGAAGTGCAAAATTGCATCAAGAAGATAAACATATAGAATCTAGTTTCGCGGGTTGCTGTTATGCTGAAACGAGAGCGATTTTAAAATATATGAAATATAGATTAAAATTAGTTAATGAACAAATTAAAGCATTAGAAAATTGTAAAAAAGTTTTAGAAAATAAAAAAACTTATAATCATAATTCTACTGAGAATAGAACGATAAGAAAACAAATTTATATATTAAATAAACAAAAATTAGAATGGAAGAAAAAAATTAATTCATTAAGCAATAGATTATTAGAAAATATGAATCAAAGAGATAAATTTATTCAAGCTCTAAAAAAGAAAGGAGAAAATAAATAATGGATTGGTTAGAATTATTAAATCAAGTATTATCAATCATTCTTCCTGCTGCCGCAACATTATTAGCAACATGATTTGCTTTTTTAGGTAGCAAACTTAAAGAAAAAATTAATACAGAAGTTAAAGAACAGGTAGTAAAATCTACTGTAGCATATGTTCAACAAGTATATAATACTTTAAGTGGAGAAGAAAAATTAACAGAAGCAATAGATAGAGCAACATCTATTTTAAATGAAAAAGGTATTAAGGTTTCAGAAACTGAACTAAGAACATTAATAGAATCAGCTGTTTATGGATTAAAACAAGGATTTTCTTCTGAAATTGTAACATTACCTGAAGAAAGTAAAGAAGCTGAATAGCTTCTTTATTATTTTTTAAAAGGAGTTGATATTTATGATAGAAATTTATACAGATGGCTCTAGTAGAGGAAATCCTGGTCCAGGAGGATTTGGAATAGTAGTTTTAAATAATAATATTATTGATTATATCTATTCTGAAAGGGCTAATAATGTTACTAATAATCAAATGGAATTAAAAGCTATTATTAATGCTATAAAGTTAACTGAAACTATATATAAAAATGAAAAATGTATTATTTTTTGTGATTCAGCATATTGTGTTAATATATGTAATAATTGAATTTATACTTGAGCTCGTAATAATTGAAAAAATAGCAAAAAAGAAGAAGTAAAAAATATTGAATTGATAAAAGAATTATATGAATTATTAAAAAGAGAATTTCCTAATTATACAATAGAAAAATGCAATGGTCATATTGGTAATATAGGAAATGAATTAGCTGATGCGGCAGCAACTAATAATCAAACAAAATTTACTAAAATAAAAATAGAAAATGATTTAAAACTTAAAAATTAGATTATTATTTGATTTTATAAATAAATTTTGATATAATTAATATAATAAAATAAAAAAGGAGAAAAATAAATGGACAGTAAATTATATAATAAAGATAGTATTGAAAGTTTATCTCCTCTTGAATTTACAAGACTTCGTCCAGGAGTTTATGCAGGAGATACTACTTATTCAACTCAATTATTAGTTGAAATTGTATCTAATGCAGTAGATGAATTTAGACTTGGTCATGGAAATAAAATAAATGTAGAGATAAATAAAGATACTGTGACTGTTGCAGATGAAGGACAAGGATTTTTAGTTAATGAAATTAGAGAAGATGGAAAAACTGTCTTAGAAGCTGCATTTAGTGTATTAAATACATCAGGTAAATATAGAGAAGATGGAACATATGAAGGAACTTCTTTAGGTTCATTTGGTATCGGTTCAAAAATTACTACTTTCTTATCTCATTGGTTAGAAGTAACAACATATAGAGATGGCAAATATGAAGAAATTAAATTTGAAGAAGGTATATTTAAACATAGAAAAGTAGATAAAAATGAAACTAATTATACAGGAACTGTTGTTAGTTGGAGACCAAGTGAAGAATTTTTTACTCATACAGAAGTAGAAATAAATAAAGTTAAAGATTTATTTAAAACTATAACTTGTTTATGTCCAGGTCTTACTATAAATCTTAATAATAACGGAGAAGAAACAAAATACTATTCTAATAAGGGCTTAGATGATTTAGTAGATGAAACTGTAAAAAATAAAGAAATCATAATTAATAGATTTAATATGAAATTTGAAGATGGAAAAAATAAAATGGATATGATTATGACTTATACATCAAATTACTCATTAGAATTAATTCCATACGTAAATACTGGTCTTACAGAAAAAGGACCTCATATAACTCAAGTTAAAACTATTTTAACAAGAGAAATGAATAAATTTTTTAAAGAAAAAAAATGGTTAAAATCTGGAGATGAAAATTTAACTGGTGAAGATATGCAAGAGGGTATGTACATAGTATTTAATATAACAGCACCTAATGTAGCATATGATGCTCAGGTTAAGTCAACAGTAACTAAAATAGATATGACACCTTTTACTCAAGTATTAGCAGACAATCTTCAATATTGGTTTAAAAATAATGAAAAAGAATTAAAAATAATTGCTGATAAAGCAATTGCCGCAAAGAAAGCAAGAGAAGCTGCAAAAAAAGCAAGAGAAAAAGTTAGAGAAAATAATAAGAAAAAAGAAAAAGTATTAAAATTTGATAGTAAATTGGCTGACTGTTTCTCAAAAGATAGAAGCAAATGTGAAATATATATCACAGAGGGTGATTCTGCATCAGGGAATTTAAAGACAGCAAGAGATAATGAATTCCAAGCGGTTATGCCAGTTCGTGGTAAAATACTTAATACTCAAAAAGCAACATTAGATAAAATTCAAAAAAATACAGAAATTATGACAATGATTAATGCTTTTGGATTGTCAATAGATACAAAGACTATGAAAGTAACATATAATAAAGAAGATTTAAGATATGGTAAAATAATTATAATGTCTGATGCCGACGTCGATGGAGCGCATATCAAAAATCTATTTTATACATTTTTATGGAATTTCTGTCCAGATTTAATAAAAGAAGGATATGTATATGCGGGAGTTCCTCCATTATATAAAATAGTTACATCAAAAGGATATAAATATCTTAAAAATGATGAAGCATTAGAACAATATAGAGCAACTGCTACTGGAAAATATGAGGTAAAGAGAATGAAAGGTCTAGGAGAAATGGATGTAGAAGAAACAGAAGAAACATTAACAGACCCTAATAATAGAATTATTAAGCAAATTACAGTTGATGATGCGGCTGCCGCAAGTAAACTTTTTGATGATTTAATGGGAACTGCAATTACTCAAAGAAAAGAATATATTAAAATTCACAGTTCAGAAGCTACGTATAATGTTGAATAGGAAGGAGGAAGAAATGATAGATATAGATGAATTAGATAAAAGAATTATTTTAAATGATGCATGGATTGCTGGAACTCCTTACTATACTACTATAATTGCTAATGAAAATACTTTTAAAGTTTTAGCAATTGCATTAAATAAAAAAGAATTAAATGAATATAAGGGACATAAAATAAAAATAGATAATAATTTAAAAGATAATGAATATATCATAGGAACAAATAAGAAAGGAGAAAGTGAATAATTATGCAAAATGATATTACAAAAGAATTAGGTACTAATTTTATTGAATATGCAGTTGCTGTAAATACAGATAGAGCTATTCCAGATGCTACTTGTGGTTTAAAACCTGTTGCTAGAAGAATATTATGGTCTGCTTTTGAAAGTGGTAGAAGTTCTTCTAAACCTCATGTGAAATCAGGTATGATTGTTGGAGATGTTATGGGTAAATATCATCCTCATGGAGATAGTAGTATCTATGGAGCTCTTGTTAGACTTTCTCAAGATTGGATTATGAGATATCCATTAATTGATTGGCATGGAAATAATGGTAATATTGCAGGAGATGGAGCTGCTCATTATCGTTATACAGAATCTCGTTTAAGTAAAATAGCAGAAGATGGTTTATTATCTGGTTTAAAGAAAAGAAATGTTGATTTTACTTTAAATTATACAGATACTTTAGAAGAACCAGTAACTTTACCATCAATTTTTCCAAATTTATTATGTAATCCAAATTCTGGAATTGGTGTAGCTATGGCATGTAATTGGTTACCTCACAATTTAAGAGAAGTAGCTCAAGCAATTTTTGATTATTTAGATGGAAAAGAACCATCATTACCAGGTCCTGATTTTCCAACTGGAGGAGTAATTATCAATAAAAATGACATTAATAATATTATGAAAACTGGACATGGAAGTGTAAAAGTTCGTGGAAAATATAAAATAGAAAAAGAAAAAAATATTATTTTTTATGAGATTCCGTATGGAACAACAATAGAAGGATTGTTAACTGAAATAGGTAAAGTTTGTGATGAAAAAGAAATAGAAGGTATTTCTGAAATTAGAGATGAAAGTAACAAAAAAGGTTTACGAATAGTAATTGAATGTCAAAAAGGAATAAATCCAGAAATAATAGTACAAAAATTATTTAATAAAACTAATTTACAAACTTCAATTTCTTATAATCAAGTAGCTTTAATAAATAAAACTCCAACAGAATTAAATTTAAAACAATGTATAGAAATTTATTTACAACATAATATTAATTGCTTAAAAAAAGAAACAGAATTTGATTTAATAAAGGCTCAATCTAGATTAGAAATTGTTCAAGGATTGCTTATTGCTTTAGAAGATATAGATAACATTATTACAAAAATTAAAACTAGTGATAATGCTACAGTAGCAAAACAAATGTTAATTAATGATTATAAAATGTCAGAAAATCAAGCTAAAGCTGTTCTAGATATGAAATTAGCAAAATTAGCAAAACTTGAAAAAATAGAGATAGAAAAAGAAAAAGAAGAATTAATAAATACAATAGATATATTAACTAATATATTAAACAATAAAGATAAACAACAAGAAATAATAAAAGAAAAACTTTCTTCTTTCGTTAAAAAATATGGAGATGAAAGAAGAACAGAATTATTACAAATTGAAATCCAAAAAGAAGAAAAAGAAATAATTGAAGTTATTCCTGAAGATTGCGTTGTAGTTATTAATCAAACAGGAGATATAAAACGAGTAGCTAAAAAAACATTTAGAGTTCAAAAAAGAAATGGGAAAGGAATAAAAAATGAAGATGAAGCTTTATTAGATACAATTTCTACAAATACTATTGATAAATTAATGATTTTTACAGAAAAAGGAAAAATGTATCAATTATTAGTAGATAATATTCCTGAAGGAACTAATACATCAAAAGGTGTCAATATTAATACATTAATTAATTTAGAACCAGAAGATAGAGTAATGAATATAGCTTCTCTTGATAGAAAATCAGATGCAAAATATGTTATTTTTATAACAAAACAAGGATTAATAAAAAAGACTAAAATAGATGAATATAAATCTATAAAAAGAGGTACTGGTATTATTGCAACAAAAATTAATGAAAATGATGCAATAGCTAACGTTTTATTTATGAATGAAGAAGATTTAATTTTAATAACAAAAAAAGGAATGTCAATACATTTTGAAACAAAAAATATAAATCCTCTAGGAAGGGTTGCGGCAGGAGTAAAATCTATTAAATTATTAGAAGATGATGAAGTTTTAATTGGACTTCCAATTATAGATGATAAAAATAAAGTTGCAATTTTTTCAAAAAATGGATTAGCTAAAAAAAGTTCGATTGATGATTTTCCAATCCAAGGTCGTAATGGAAAAGGCATATGCGCATATAAACCTACTAATACATCTGGCGAAGTTATAGGAGCAACAATAGTAAATGATGATGATAATATTCTTTTAGTAGGAAAACCAAATGGTATATGTATTTCAGCGACAGAAATTCCTTTGTTAGGAAGAGCTAGTACAGGTAATATCATGATAAAAAATACTGAAATAAAAAAAGTAATAAAATTATAATAATAGAGAGATAAAATCTCTCTATTGATTTTTATATAAAATTATTATATAATTATTATATAGATAATAGAAAGGTATATAAAAATGAAAAAAAGAATATTAGAATTATTAAAAAATAGTGGAATATCAATTTTAGATTATAAAGATATAGAGAAGTATTTAAACGAATTGGAAGATGATAGTTTATTTTTGAATGCTCTTGAATATAATGGAGTAGATAATTGGGAATGGTATGATGATGCAGTAGATGATTATAATAAATGGAGGGAAGAAAATGAAAGATAATTATGATGAAATAACAATAAAAAAAATGGTTGACAAATTAAATTATTATACTAAATTATATGATGAAGGAATTCCTGAAATTAGTGATAAAGAATGGGATGATTTATATTTTGAATTAATGAAAATGGAACAAGCTACAGGTATATATTTAAAAGATAGTCCTACTCAAAAAATTTCATATACAATAGTAAATCAATTAGATAAAATTGAACATAACCATCCTATGTTATCATTAGATAAAACAAAAGATATAGATATAATAAAATCTTTTATAAATAATAGAAGATATATTGCTATGTTAAAAATGGATGGATTAACTTGTAGTTTAACTTATCGCGGCGGCCGT
>JBJEYJ010000083.1:0-1648 GCA_051886655.1 Bacilli bacterium
AATTAACAGAAGCTGGAGAAAATTTTGATGAAAATGCTCCAGAAGAAAAAGATGCTGAATAATTAATAAATACATAAAAGATTGAGCAAGATATACTCAATCTTTTTTTATATAAGGAGTTAAAAAATGACTATATCTATACTTATACTCATAATAGGAATAATATTATGTTTATTAGGTTTTACTAATTTATATAAAAAAATAAAATATAATAATGTTATACAAGAGCAAAATTGTGAATTAGAAAAAGAAAATAATTATTTAAGAACAGAACAAGATTTTGAAAAAGAAAAATTAAAAATAATTCAAAATAAAATTATTGAATTAAAAGATATACAATTAAGCTATGAACAAAACGCTAAACAATCATTTTCTAATTATTGTGATATTTTAGATACAGAATATAAAGTTAAAGAAGAAGAATATAATAAATTATTAGTTCAATTAGAATATTCTTATAATAATGAATATGATAAAGTTTATAAAGAATTAGAAAAAGTAAAAGAAGAACTACTCAAGATGAAGCAAACACGTGCTGCCGCATTAGAAGCAAAAAGAAAAGAAAAAGAGATAGAAGAAAATTTTCAATTTTATTCTGTTACTATTGATGCAAAAGATAAAAATGATATACAAATTTTGAATAGAGTAAAAAAAGACTTAAATTCACCAAGAATTTTATCTATGTTAATTTGATCTACATATTTTAGAGATAAAATGACAGAATTGTGTAATAATGTTTTAGGAACAAAAACTATCTGTGGAATTTATAAAATAACAAATCAAATTACAAAAGAATGTTATATTGGTCAATCTGTTGATATTGCAAAAAGATTTAAAGACCATGCTAAATGTGGATTAGATATTGATCGTCCACAAGGAAATAAATTATATCAAGCAATGTTAGAAAATGAGTTATGAAATTTTACATTTGAATTATTAGAAGAATGTCCAAGAGAACAGTTAAATGAAAAAGAAAAATTTTATATTAATCTCTATGATAGTTGTAATTATGGATACAATTCAACTATTGGAAATAAGTAAAAAGGAGAGTTGTAATGATTTTATTAGAGCCTAAAATAGAAATTGAGAATTATAATGCTGTACAAATTATGAAAAATATAGAAAGAGCTTGTAGAACTTGTTATCGTTCTGAAAATTTAATAACAGATAATAGTTATAAAAATTTATTAAAAAATTGTATTAATAGAGGTCATGAATCTATATTAGAACATGAAAAAATAACAATAAGAATGATTTGTGATATTGGTGTCTATAAAGATTTAACAAGACATAGATTTGGGAGTTTTTCTATTGAAAGTACAAGATATTGTAATTATGGTAAAGATAAATTTAATAATGAAATTAAATTTATTAAACCTTGTAATATAGAAGAAAATACTAATGAATATATTGAATGATATGGATGTTTACAACAAATAGAAGAATCATATTTAAAAATGGTAGAATTAGGATGTACACCGGATCAAATGAGAATGATATTACCTCATTCAACTGCCGCGGAAGTAACAATGACTGCAAATATAAGAGAATGGAGACATATTTTAAGTCTAAGATGCAATAAAATGTCTCATCCTGCAATTAGACAATTATTAATTCCATTTTTATTAAAATTAAAGAAAGATATGCC
>JBJEYJ010000084.1:0-6627 GCA_051886655.1 Bacilli bacterium
ATTTTATTTAAAATTTATGATATAATTATAATATAAAAGTATAAAGAGAGGTGAGCATATGGCTCAACATTATGTAACTTGTTTATATTGTGGGCAGAGATTTGATAGAGATATAGAACCAGCAGTATCTGTTTCAGCTAAACGTTATGCTCATATTAATTGTGCAAAAGAACACGAAGAATTAATTAAAAAAGAAGAACAAGATTATGAAGATTTAGAAAAATATATAATGAAATTATTTAGTAAAGAATATGTTACAGCTAGAATTAAAAAACAAATTAAAGATTATCATAAAGAATATGATTATAGTTTTAGTGGAATGTTAAAAACATTAAAATGGTGGTATGAAATTAGAGGTAATAGTATTGATAAAGCAAATGAAGGAATAGGAATTATTCCATTTATATATGACCAAGCAGAAAAATATTATTATAATTTATTTCTCGCAAAAGAAGCTAATCAAAATATAGATATTTTTAATCCAGTTATTGAAGAAATAGAAATAGCTCCTCCGCAAGCATACAGTATACCACCAAAATTGTTTAAGTTTGAAAACGAAGTGGAGGAAAAATAATGAATTCAAAATATATAGATATTCCTTCTATAATTCAAGTAATAGGAACTATTTATCAAAATCCAAATCTATTGGATAATGATAACTATAATTTTATAGAAGAAGATTTTACGGAAGAATTTCATAAAATTCTTTTTGGTTCTATATATAATCTTCATAAATTGGGAGCAAAAGAAATAACATTAAATACAATAGAAGATTATTTGGTTCAAAGACCAAAAAGTTATGCAATATATCAAACTAATAAAGGTCCAGAGTATTTAAAAAGAATTTCTGAAAATACTCAATTATCTACTTTTGATTATTATTATAATAGAATGAAAAAAATGACTTTATTAAGAATGTATGATGATGTTGGACTAGACTTATCTTGGATTTATGATGTAGATAATATATTAGATGCAAAGAAAAAACAAGCTCAAGAAGATTGGTTAGATAATACATCTATTGAACAAATTGCAGACATAATTGATAAAAAAATTACTGAAATTAAAATTAAATATGCAGAAAATAGTAAAGATGATTATATTCCCGCAGGAACAAATATAATAGAACTTATAGAAAATTTACAAAAAAATCCAGAAACTGGATATCCGCTATTTGGTCCATATATTAATACAGTAACAAGAGGAGCAAGATTAAAGAAATTTTATTTACGAAGTGCGGCAACTGGTGTTGGAAAGACTAGGGCAATGATAGCAGATTGTTGTAATATTGGTTGTGATGAAATATATGATGGATATGAACAAAAATGGAAAGATAATTATAACAAAGAGCCAGCATTGTTTATTACAACAGAACAAGAGATCGATGAGATACAAACTATGATGTTGGCTTTTTTATCTGATGTAGATGAAGGTCATATTATATATAATAATTATGAAGCAGGAGAATATGATAGAGTTATTCATGCAGCAGAAATATTAAAAAGATGTCCAGTAACAATTAAAAGATTACCAGATTTCTCATTAAAAGATATTGAAAATACTATTAGATATAGTATTCATGAAAATGGAACAAAATATATATTTTTTGATTATTTACATACAAGCATGAAAATTTTAAATGAAGTAACATCAAAAACAGGAATAAAAGGATTAAGAGAAGATAATGTTTTATTTATGATTTCAATAAAATTAAAAGATTTGTGTAATGAATATGGAGTTTTTATTATGACAGCTACACAATTAAATGCTGACTATGTTACTGCTCAACAATATGACCAAAATTTATTAAGAGGAGCAAAATCTATTGCAGATAAAATAGATTGTGGTATGATTATGTTACAAACAAGTCAAGAAGATAAAGAAGCATTAAGACCAATATTAGCAAAAGGAAACTTTCCTGAACCAGGTATTAAAATTTCAGTATATAAAAATAGAAGGGGAAGATATAAAGATATATTATTATGGTGTAAAGCAAATAGGGCTACTTGTAGAATAGAACCTATGTTTGCAACAGATTACCAGTATCAAATAGTAGAAATGCCAGATTTAAAAATAAAAATAAATCCTAAATTAACAGCATCAGCTTTTTAGTTATTATTATAGGAGGTTTTTTATATGGAAGAAATAAAAGAGAAAATAGAAGAAATCAAAAATAATTTAACTTTAGACCAAATAGAAAGTTTACTTTTTGATTTAGGAGCAGAACCTTATAGACAAGGAAATATTATTATATCAAAAACTATTTGCCATTGTGGAGAAAGCCATAAATTATTTTATTATGATAATACTAAATTATTTCGTTGTTATACAGAATGTTCTGATATATTTGATATATTTGAATTAATAATAAAAGTACAGAAAATTTTAGGAAATGATTTTACATTATTTAAAGCATTAAAATTTATTATAAATTTTTTTAATATTAATGATACAAATAAAGATTTCTTTAAAGAATTAAATCAATTAGAAGATTGAAAAATTTTAAATAATTATGAAAGAATAACTAATCAAAAAAATGAAAAACAAAAAGTAGAATTTAAGATTTTTGATAAACAAATTCTAGATAATTTACCAACTCCAAGAATTCTTCCATGAGAACAAGAAGGAATAAAAAAAGAAGTTATTAAATCACATAATATATGTTATAATCCATCTACTCAAGCTATTGTTATTCCTCATTATGATAAAGATAATAATTTAATTGGAATTAGAGAAAGAACACTAATTAAAGAAAATGAACAGTATGGTAAATATAGACCTTCAATTTTAAATCATAAAATGTATAATCACCCATTAGGCTTTCATTTGTATAATTTAAATAATAGTAAAGATAATATAAAGAAAACAAAAAAAGTAATTATATTTGAAGGAGAAAAATCTCCATTGTTATATAGCAGTTATTTTGGAGAAAATAATGATATTACAGTAGCTTGTTGTGGAAGTTCTTTAAGTTCATATCAAATCAATTTATTATTAGATTTACAAGTTGAAGAAGTAATTATTGCTTTTGATAAGCAATTTAAAGAATTAAATGATAAAGAACATTTGGGATGGATAAAGAAATTAAAAGATATAGATAAAAAATATAGTTCACTAGTTAAAATAAGTTTTATTTTTGATAAATGGAATTTATTACAATATAAAGATGCGCCAATAGACGAAGGCAAAGAAATTTTTTTAGAATTATTTAAAAGGAGATTTAGTATATAAATGGACAGTAATATAAAACTTTATAGACAAAAGCATCCAGATTGTAAATGGTGTAAATATCATCACTATATAAGTAAAATGGAATTTTTTTGAGAAGAGTGCGAATTAAAAGATAAACATGTATATGAAAAATTAAATAAAGTTAGAGCAAAATTTTGTAAGTATTATAATTTAAAGGAGGATGATAAATGAAATATAAATTAATTAAAGAAAATAATCCTAATTATTCAGCAATAGAGCAAATTTTAACTAATAGAGGAATTAGATATGATGATATAAAACATTATCTTAATACAACAGATAATGATATAAATTCTCCGTTACTACTTGGAGAAGAGAATCTAAAAAATGCGGCGGCCGCATTAATAAGAGCAATTTCAGCAAATAATTCAGCTTTAATTATAATAGATTGTGATTGTGATGGTTTTACTTCTGCCGCAATATTAATAAATTATTTATATGAATTATATCCATCTTGAGTCGTAAATAATCTACATTGATTTTTACATGAAGATAAAGATCATGGATTAAGTGATTGTATGGATTATATTTCTCAAAGACAATTTTCATTAATTATATGTCCAGATGCTTCTAGTAATGATTATGATTATCATAAACAGTTAAAAAGTCAAGGACGAGATATTATTATACTTGATCATCATGAAGCTGAAAAAATAAGTCCGTATGCGACATCAGTAATTAATAATCAATTGTCTAGTTATCCCAATAAAGAATTAAGTGGAGCTGGAGTTACTTGGCAATTTTGTAGATATTTAGATATATTATTAAATAAAAATTTAGCAAATGAGTTTCTAGATTTAGTTGCTCTTGGAAATATGGCTGATATGATGAGTCTACAATCATTAGAAACTAAACATTTAATTTTAAAAGGATTTAAAGAAGAAAATTTAAAAAATCCATTTATTTATGGAATGGCTCAAAAAAATAGTTATTCATTAGGTTCTCATATTACTCCAATGGGGGCTGCATTTTATATTGCTCCTTTTGTTAACGCTATGGTAAGAAGTGGAACTTTAGAAGAAAAAGAATTGCTATTTAATTCTATGATAAAATATAAAGCTTTTGATATGATTTTGTCTAATAAAAGAGGTCATAAACAAGGAGAAATGGAAAAGTTAGTAGACCAAGCATTAAGAACTGCAACTAATGTAAAAAATAGACAAACAAGAGCTCAAGATGCAGCAATGGAATTAATAGAAAAAAAGATTATTGAAGATAACATGATGGAACATAAAGTTTTATTATTTTTAATAGAACCTGGAATTGTAGATAAAAATATTGCAGGATTATGTGCAAATAAGATTATGGCAAAATATCAACGACCAGTATGTATATTAACTAAAACAAAAATACTTGATGAAACTTGTGTTTTAACCTCTAATCCTCCTCAACCAGTTTATTATATAGCTTATCAAGGTAGCGCTAGAGGATGTGATAAAGTAGGAATTAATAATTTTAAAGATATATGTACAGAAACTGGTTATATTATGTATGCGGAAGGGCATCAAGGAGCATTTGGATTAGGTATTACAGAACAATACATAGATGATTTTATAAAACAAACAGATGAATTATTAAAAGATATGTCAAATGAACCTATTTATTATGTAGATTATGTATACGAAGGATGTAATGTTAATAGTGATAATATTTTAGATATAGCAAAACTAGATGATCTATGAGGAAAAGATATGGATGAACCATATATAGCAATTCATAATTTAAAAGTTAGTAAAGATATGTTAACTTTAATGAGTCCAGATAAAAAACCAACATTAAAAATAACTCTACCAAATAAAGTTAGTTTAATTAAATTTAATTCAAGTGAAGAGGAATATGAACAATTATTATCAGATGGATATGTTGCTATTGATATTGTAGGAAAATGTAATATTAATGAATGAAATGGATGAACTACTGCACAAGTATTAATCGAAGAATATCAAATTATAGGAAAGAGTAAATATGTGTTCTAATATAGATAGAGTAATTAACAAAGTTAGAGAAAAAAATCCAGGAGATAGATTTTTTATTATTTATGTTAATGCAAATATATACAATCAAATTCAAGAAGAAATTGAAAATAATGATTTTGATTATAATTCTCCAACAATATTAATGTTACAAAAAAATTCCTTATTAGTTATTGATAAAGACTTAACAGATGATGAAATTGTAATTATATAAATTATATCAATAGTTTTTTTATATATTTGATTTATATAAAAAACTATGATATAATTTTTATATATATAAAAAGGAGTAAAAAAAAATGATAAATAGTTTTAAAAATAAATATTTCTTTTTATCCAATTATTATCCTTGTTTTATAGAATATAAAGGAATTAAATACAGAAATAATGAAGCTGCATTTCATGCTCAAAAAGATTTATCTAGAAGTTATGAATTTCAATTATTAACTCCTGATAAAGCAAAGAAACTAGGAAGGCAAGTTAAATTAAGACAAGATTGGGAAGAAATAAAAGATGAAATTATGTATGAAATAAATTTAGAAAAATTTAAACAAAATGAAGATTTAAAAATAAAATTATTAGATACAAAAGATGAAGAACTAATAGAAGGTAATAATTGGAATGATACTTATTGGGGAGTATGTAATGGAATTGGTAAAAATAAATTAGGTAAAATTTTAATGAGAATAAGGAGTGAATTTAATGGAGTTAACTAAAAAACAACAACAAGGATTACAAATAGCTATAGACAGATATTTAAACAATAAAAAATATACAATTATATCTGGATATGCTGGAACGGGAAAAAGTACACTTGTTAAATTTATAATTGCGGCATTAGCTCAATATGGAATAGATCCTGATACAGAAGTTATTTTTACTTCTTTTACTGGAAAAGCAACTCAAGTATTACAAAAAAAAGGTAATAAAAATGTTAGCACATTACATAGACTTCTTTATGGATTCAAACCTCGTTCAGATGGAACTTTTTTTAAACAAGCTCAATTTTCAATATTACCATATAAAATTGTAGTAGTAGATGAATGTTCAATGGCACCAAAAGAACTTTTACAACAGCTTTTTAAACATGATGTTTATATTATCTGTTTAGGAGATCCAGGACAGTTACCGCCAATAAGAGATGAAGATGACAATCATTTATTAGATAATCCTCATATTTTTCTGGATGAAGTAATGAGGCAAGCTGCAGAATCAGAGATTATTCAATTAAGTATGAAAATTAGAAATGGAGAAGATATCTCTTTAATGAAAGGTAATGAAGTCCAAATAATAAGTAAATCTGAATTAAATACTGGAATGTTACAATGGGCAGACCAAATATTATGTGCTACAAATAATACTAGAGTAGTATTAAATAATCAAATGAGAGATTTATTAGGTA
>JBJEYJ010000085.1:0-12406 GCA_051886655.1 Bacilli bacterium
TGTCTATGTAGATAGAATTAAATGTTATAAAAATGGAAACACTTCAGATACTAGTTCAAGTGCACAAGCATATGCATGATTCTATTGGGATTTAGAAGAAAAAACAGATTATCCAAGATTACACTGGATTCGAAGAGCAGTATAGGATTTGATTTTTAAATAAAAAAATGATATAATATATATAAGAAAAAAATAGGAGGAAAGATGTAATGAATAAACGCTTTGAAGTCCATGCGCATACAGAGTATAGTAATCTTCGTTTACTTGATTGTATAAATAAACCAAAAAATTTGATAGATAGAGCAATAGAATTAGGATTAGCTGGAATAGCTATAACAGATCATGAATGTATTTCTGCACATCCACAAATTAATTTTTATACAGAAGAAATATTAGAAAAAAATCCTGACTTTAAAGTAGCATTAGGAAATGAAATTTATCTTACTGGAACAAGAGATAATGGACAAAAATATTATCACTTTATTTTAATTGCAAAAAATAAAGAAGGACATAGAGCGTTAAGAGAATTATCTTCAAGAGCTTGGATGAATAGCTATTGGGATAGAGGATTAGAAAGAGTCCCTACTTTATATAGTGATATAGAAGAAATTATAAAAAAATATCCAAATAGTTTAATAGCAACATCAGCATGTTTAGGTGGAGAGTTAAGTACAAACACATTGAATTTAATAAATGCAGAAAAAACTGGTGATAAAGAAGGTGCGGCAGCCGCCCATAATAATATAGTTAATTTTATCTTATGGTGTCAAGAACAATTTGGAGAAGATTTTTATATTGAGTGTGCACCAGGATGCTCAAAAGAACAAATTTTAGTAAATCAAAGATTAGTATCTATTGCACAAGCATTTAATTTAAAAATGGTTATAGGTTCAGATGCTCATTATTTAAGAAAAGAAGATAGATTTGTCCATAAAGCTTATCTTAATTCAAAAGGCGGAGAAAGAGAAGTAGATGAGTTTTATGAATTTGCTTATTTACAAAGTAATGAAGAAGAATATGAAAATCTTGCTGAGTCTAATTTTGATAGAACTTTTATAGAACAAATGTTTAATAATAGTTTAGAAATTTATAATAAAATAGAAAATTATAGTTTAAGACATAAACAAACAATTCCAAAAGTAGAAGTAAAAGATTATCCTAAAATAGAAGAAGAAAGTAAAGACTTTATAGAAAAATATCCAATTTTATCAAGTATGGAATGTTCAGATGATAAAGTTGAAAGATTTTGGATAAATAAATGCAGAAAAAGATTAAAAAAATTGGGGTTGGAAAATGAACAATATTTAAGTAGACTTGAAGAAGAAGCAGATATAAAAAGAACAATAGGAGAAAAACTTGAAACAAATATGTTTGCATATCCTGTAACTTTACAACATTATGTAGATATGTTTTGGGAATGTGGTTCTATTGTTGGTGCTGGTAGAGGTTCAAGTTGTTCAGGATTAAATCATTATTTGTTAGGTATTACACAATTAGATCCAATTCAATGGAATTTACCTTTTTGGAGATATTTAAATCGTGAACGTGTTGAATTAGGAGATATAGATTTAGATTTATGTCCTTCAAAAAGACCAATGATATTAAAGAAAATAAAGGAAGAAAGAGGACAAAATTTTAGTGAAAACATTGATGAATTAAGTAGAAAAAATTTAGGATGTACTTTAATTGCAACTTTTGGAACTGAAGGTACTCGTTCTACAATTTTAACTGCTTGCCGCGGATATAGAAGTGAAGAATATCCTGATGGAATAGAGGTAGATATAGCACAATATTTATCATCATTAATACCAAGTGAGAGAGGTTTTTTATGGTCATTGGATGAAGTAATTAATGGAAATCCAGATAAAGGAAGAAAACCAATTAAAGTATTTATAAATGAAGTTAATCAATATCCTGGATTATTAGAAATTATGCAAGGAATTGAAGGTTTAGTAAATAAAAGAAGTTCTCATGCTTCAGGAGTTATATTATTTGATGAAGATCCTTATGATTTTGGAAGTTTTATGCGTACTCCAAAAGGTGAAATTATTACTGCATATGATTTACATATGTGTGAAGCATGCGGTATGACAAAATATGATTTTTTAGTAACAGAAGTACAAGATAAATTAGCAGAAGCAATAAGATTATTGCAAAAGTATAATGAAATAGATAATACATTAACATTAAGAGAAGTATATAATAAATATTTCCATCCAAACGTTTTACCTATTGAAAATGAAGAAATTTGGAAAGTTCTTCAAGAAAATAGTGTATTAAATATCTTCCAATTTGATAGTGATGTTGGAAGTCAAGCTGCAAAGAAAATAAAACCAAAAAGTATAATGGAGATGGCGGATGCCAATGGATTAATGAGACTTATGACTGCGGAAAAAGGTCAAGAGACACCAATGGAAAAATATATTAGATTTAAAAATAATATAGAGTTATGGTATGAAGAAATGAGAAAATATGGATTAACAAACGAAGAACAAGAAACATTAAAACCATATTTCTTAAAATCTCATGGAGTTCCACCTTCACAAGAACAATTAATGATGATGTTAATGGATGAAAATATATGTAATTTTACTTTAGCAGAAGCAAATGCCGCAAGAAAAATTGTTGGTAAAAAACAAATGAGTAAAATTCCAGAACTAAAAGAAAAAGTATTAAATCAAGCAAAAAGTAAAAATTTAGGTAAGTATATATGGGATTGCGGAATTGGTCCTCAAATGGGATATTCTTTCTCAATTATTCATGCTCTTGCATATAGTTTTATAGGTTTTCAAACTATGTTTATAGCTACTAATTGGAATCCTATATATTGGAATACAGCTTGTTTGATAGTAAATAGTGGTTCTCTTGAAGAAGAAAATGATTTTGAAGAAGATGATGATGGTAATATAATACAAAATAAGGAAAAAGCTACTGATTATAGTAAAATAGCAAAAGCTTTAGGAGATATTATTGCTAAAGGAATTAAAATTTCATTAGTAGATATAAATAAGTCTAATTATAGCTTTGAACCAGATCCAGAAAATAATGAAATACTATTTGGAATGAAAGCTTTAAGTAATGTTGGAGGTCCAATTATAGAACAAATAATTGCAAATAGACCTTATAAAGGAATAGCTGATTTTATGGCAAAGTGTCCATTAAATAAAAGTGCTATGATTTCTTTAATAAAAGCTGGAGCTTTTGATAAATTAGAAAAAGATTGGGGAAAAGAATTAGGAGTTGAACCAAGAATTGTAATAATGACTTATTATTTATCTAAGGTTTGTGAACCTAAAAAAAGATTAACATTACAAAATTTTAATGGACTGATACAACACAATTTAATTCCTGAAGAATTATCTTTTCAAAAAAGAGTATTTAATTTTAATAAATATTTAAAATCAAATCAAAAAGTTGGAAAATACTATATATTTAATGAAGAATGTAATAATTTTTATAATGAATTTTTTGATATAGACAAATTAGAAATAATTAATGGATGCACTTGTATCTTACAAACAAATTGGGATAAAATTTATCAAGATGTGATGGACGATGCTAGAGAGTGGTTAAAAAATAATCAAGAATTAATGTTACAAAAATTTAATACTTGTTTATTTCAAGAAGCATGGAATAAGTATGCTCAAGGAAATATTTCAGCTTGGGAAATGGAAGCATTATGTTTTTATTATCATGAACACGAATTAATTAATGTAAATAATTTAAAATACGGTTTAACAGATTTCTTTAAATTAAATTCAGAACCTGATATAGAATATATGTTTAAAAGAAATGGTAAAGATATTCCAGTTTATAAAATATATAGAATTGCAGGAACTGTAATTAGTAAAAATGATACTCGTTCTTCAATAGCATTATTAACAACAACTGGTGTTGTAACAGTAAAATTTACTAAAGAGTATTTTGCTATGTTTAATAGACAATTATCAGAAAAACAAGAAGATGGAACTAAAAAAGTAGTAGAAAAAGGTTGGTTTACAAGAGGTAGTAAAGTATTAGTTCAAGGTTTTAGAAGAGATGATATGTTTATTGCAAAAACATATAGTAAAACAGTAGGACATCAATTATATAAAATAATGCAAATAACAGAAGATGGAGAGTTAGCTTTACAACATGAAAGAAAAAATATAGAAGAAGATTATTAGAAAGGAGTTCTTATGGTTAGAATAATTTCTCCAGGTGTTAGTGCAAAATACACTAATACCTGTCCATATTGTATGTGTATTTATGAATATGATGCATCAGATTTAATTTATACTTGAGATTTATCAAGTGTTACGACACCATATATAATATGTCCATATTGTCGTAAAAGAAATAATATTTATGCTTGTGTTCCATATAATGCTGATTCACCATTTAATCCAGATATTTCAAAAGTTACATGTGATTTTTCAACTAATGAAAAAAGTTGTAATTGTAAACATTGTAAAGAAAGTGAAGAAAATAATGATGAATAAAATAAGAATTATAGCATTATTTGGAGAGAGCGAAAGTGGAAAAGATACTATTCAAAAATGAATAGTATCTAATTTATCTAATACCAATGGTATTATTAGTTGTACTACACGTCCTCCAAGAGATTATGAAAAAGATAAAAAAGATTATTTCTTTTTATCTAACGAAAAATTTTGTGAAAAAGTATTAAATGGAGAAATGCTTGAAGCAACATCTTTTAGGGATTGAATGTATGGAACTTCTATTGATTCACTGGATAATGATAAAATTAATATTGGTGTTTTTAATATAGAAGGTATAGAATGTTTATTACAAGATCCAAGATTAGAAATTATTCCAATTTATATAAAAACACCAGATAAAGAAAGACTTTTAAGAAATTTGAATAGAGAAAATAATCCAGATTGTTTAGAAATATGCAGAAGATTTATTGCTGATAAAAAAGATTTTGATAATATACCCTTTTTTGCTTTTATATATGAAAATCCAAATAATAAAGATTTCTCAAATATATTAGACTTATTAAAGGACATAATTAAATAAAATATATATAAAATTTTTCATATATATAGTATAAAATTGATATTTTATACTAACCTTTTAAACTATATAAATAATTAAAGGAGAGGATATATAATACTATGAAAAAAGTAAAAAAAAGAGATGGGAGAATTGTAAATTTCGATTCTCAAAAAATTATTAATGCTGTTCTTGCAGCTTTTAAACAAGTAGATGGACAAATAAGTGAATATGCTAACACAAAAGCTATTAATATAGCTGACTATATTGAAGGATATTATGAAGAAGATGATGATAATTATATTCCTAGTATTGAAGATATTCAAGATTTAGTTGAAAAAGGACTTATGAGTTCAAAAAGAAAAGATGTAGCAAAAGCATATATGCTATATAGAGAAGAAAGAACTAAACAACGCGGCAATCCACTAGATGAAACTGTTAAAGAAATAGTAAATGGAAATAGCGAATATTGGAATACTGAAAACTCTAATAAAAATGCCAAAGTTGTTACTACACAAAGAGATTATTTAGCTGGCGCTTTAAGTACAGACATGACAAGAAGAGTTCTTTTACCAAAAGATATAGTTGAAGCACATGATGCTGGAATAATTCATTTTCATGATGCAGATTACTTTGCTCAAAATGCACTAAATAATTGTTGTCTAATTAATCTTGAGGATATGTTACAAAATGGAACTGTAATAAATGGAGTAATGATAGAAAAACCTCATAAATTTTTAACTGCAATGACAATAGCAACTCAAATTATATTAGGAGTAAGTTCAAGTCAATATGGCGGATGCACAGTATCTATGACTCATTTAGCACCTTTTGTAAGAGACAGTTATAATAAATTTTTAAATAAATATTTAGAATGAGGTTTTGAAGAAGGTAAGGCTAAAGAATGTGCATTAAAAGATACAAGAAAAGAAGTTGCAGATGGAGTACAAACATTTAATTATCAAGTTAATTCAATGACTAATACAAATGGTCAAGCTCCTTTCTTATCAGTATGTTTATATTTGGGAGAAACAGATGAATATAAAGATGAACTTGCTATGATTATAGAAGAATTTTTAAATCAAAGAATATTAGGATTTAAAAATGAAAAAGGAATTTATATAACTCCAGCATTCCCAAAATTGCTTTATGTTTTAGAAGAAGATAATATCAATCCAAACAGTAAATATTATTATTTAACAGAATTAGCTGCAAAATGCACAGCTAAAAGAATGGTCCCAGACTATATTTCTGAAAAGAAAATGAAAGAATATAAAATAAATCAATATGAAGATGGAGATTGTTATCCTTGTATGGGATGTCGCTCATTCTTAACTCCAGATAGAATTAAAGGAAATCCTGCAAAAGCATTAAACTATCAAGAGGGTAAAGGTAAATATTACGGTCGCTTAACAGCTTAATATTAAGGTGACCTTAAACAATGTGAAGACAAGAAAAAGTCGTGTGAGACCTGTATCTCGCTAACGGTGAAACTCTGACCAGATTATGCTGAAGACAATACCGTGCCAAGTTAAAATTTTTATAACGCCATAAGGAGGAAATAAAAATATGAAATCTATAATTATAAATCAACAAGAATTTAGACGTATAAATCAAACTTATTATATAAATAATAAAGGAGATGTATATTCTAATTATTGTAAAAGAATTATTAAACCATTACAAAAAAATAAAAAGGGTAAAAATTATTTATATATTGATATATGGGACGGGGAAAAACAAGTTCATACTCCAATTCACCATTTGGTTTATAAAACTTGGATAGGCCCAATTAAAGAAGGACAACAAATAAATCATTATGATGATAATACTTTAAATAATGATTACCGTAATTTATATCAAGGTACTCAAAAAGATAACATTCAAGATTGTTTTTATAATCAACATAGAGTCGGAAATGTATATTATTTAACTCTATATGATAAAAAAATTAATGATACAGTTAGTTTTTGTCCAGCTAAAAAATTTATAGAATATTCAGGGCATACCTGTGCTAATGGCTCTTTAAAAAGAATGTTTTCAAGAAATTGGTTTAAAATTAGATATGAAATAATAGAATATAAAAAAATAAATAATTTAGAAGAATTAAAAGGTGTAACGACTATGGGTGATGAATGTAGCCCAGTAGAATAGATTTTATCACTATTCGAAGTGCATTGCTCTTAAAAAAGAGAAGAGATAGTCTAAACTATATAGAAATATATAGATTAATAAAAAGTTAATATGGGAGTTGTTACAATTAATTTAGCAGATATTGCTTTATCAGCATTAGAATTAGCTAAACATGGCGCTCCAACAGAAGAAGTATATGCAGAATTTTGGAAACTATTTGAAGAAAGAACAGAATTATGCCATAAAGCATTAAGGTTAAGATATGAAAGAATTGCACAAATAACTTCTGATGCGGCGCCGCTATTATGGCAACATGGAGCTTTTGCTAGATTAGATAAACATGAATCAGTAAAATCTTTATTACATGGTGGATATTCAACTTTAAGTTTAGGATATGCTGCATTGTATGAATGTGTAAAAGCAATGACAGGTCATTCTCATACAGGCGAAGGAAAAGAGTTCGGATTACAAGTAATGCAAAAACTAAATGATAAATGTGCGCAATGGAAAAAAGAAGAAGATATTGATTATAGTTTATATGGAACCCCTATTGAAAGTACAACATATAAATTTTCTAAATGTTTGAAAAATAGATTTGGAATTATAGAAGGAATAACAGATAGAGACTATGTAACAAATAGTTATCATGTTCCTGTATTTGAAGAAATAGATGCTTTTTCAAAATTAAAATTAGAAAGTGAATTTCAAAAATTAAGTCCTGGTGGAGCTATAAGCTATGTTGAAGTACCAAATATGCAAAATAATATTCCTGCTGTATTACAATTAATTAATTTTATCTATAATAATATTATGTATGCAGAAATTAATACAAAATCAGATTATTGTCAAAAATGTGGATATGATGGAGAAATATTAATTGATAATAATATGGAATGGTATTGTCCAAATTGTGGTAATAGAGATCATGATACACTAAATGTAGCAAGACGTACTTGCGGTTATATTGGAACTAATTTTTGGAACTATGGAAGAACGGAAGAAATAAAAGAGAGAGTTTTACATCTAGATTAATATATATAAGTCAACAGAAAGAATAATCTGTTGACTTTTTTTTATTTTTATGATATAATAATATAAAGTACTGATAATAAGGAGAAAAATAAATGGATATAGAAGAAGCTCAAGATATTTTACTTACTGCAATATCAGAAGCCTATCCAATATATAGTTGTGATAGTTTTTCTAAAGATTATGATTATGCTTGTAAAGCACTTGATTATTTAATAAATTTAATAAAAGGAGATAAAAATGAGAATAGCTAATATAAAATATAATGATATTGTAGATGGTGAAGGTATATGTGTAAGTGTATGAATTCAAGGATGTCCTCATCATTGTATTGGATGCCATAATCCAGAAACATGAAGTTTTAATGATGGATTTGAAATAAAAGATGAACAAAAATTGATTAATCATATTTTAAATGCAATTAATAAAAATGGAATACAAAGAAATCTATCATTACTTGGTGGAGAACCTCTATGTGATGAAAATAATAATGTAAAATTTTCTTTTAAATTACTAAAAGCAGCTAAAGAAAAGTTTCCAAATATTAAAACTTTTGTTTGAACTGGTTCTACTTTACAAGAACTACAAAAAAGATATACAAAAGAATTATTTAATTATATTGATGTATTAATAGATGGACCTTTTATTCTGCAACAACGAGATATTACTTTATATCTTAGAGGTAGCAAAAATCAAAGAGTTTTAATAAAAAATATTGATTTTTAAATAAAATAATGATATAATATATTTATAAAGTAATAATAAAAAGAAAGGAAGATTTTAAAATGATAAGAGAAATATTAACATATCCAAATAATAAAGAAATATTAACAAGCAAAAGTGAGGAAGTAAGTGATATTAATGAAGAAATTAAAAATTTAATACAAGATTTAAAAGATACATTAAAAAATTCAAAAAGTGGATGCGGAATTTCAGCTGTGCAAATAGGTGTTTTAAAAAAGGTATGTATAATTAAATATAATAATGAATATATTACAATGATAAATCCTAAAATAACTAAGACAAGAGGAGAAGTGACTTTTAGAGAAGGATGTTTAAGTGCTCCAGCTATCTATACAGATGTAAAGAGAGCTCAAAAAGTATGGTGTTCATATTTAGATGAAAACGGAAACAAGCAAGAAATTTCACAAGGAGGATTATGTAGCATAATTATTCAACATGAATTAGATCATTTTGAAGGTTGGTGTGAAGTATTTAATGAAATAAAGGAGTCTTAATATGAAAATAATATTTTTAGATTATGATGGAGTAGTAAATAATTTAATTTTTCATACAATAGATGGAGAACCAGATTTTTATTGTGAAAGTTTAGAAAATTATCAGGGTAGAGATTATAAAGTTAATGATTTTCAAGCAGTAGCATGGTTAAATAAAATATGTAGAGAATTTAATTGTAAAATTGTAGTAACTTCAACATGGCGCGGCCGCCTTGACTATAAAGAATGTTTATATAATGCTGGATTTAAAGGAGAAATAATTGGAAAAACTCCTCATTTAGAAGGATGTATTTATAAAAGAGGATTAGAAATACAAAAATGGTTAGATACATATAAGCAATATGATATTGAAGATTTTATTATACTAGATGATGACAGTGATATGGAACATTTAATGAGTCATTTAATTCAAACTGATACTTATAAAGGATTAGGTTTTACAGAATATCAAAAAATTTGTAAAAGATGGGAGAAAAAATAAAAATGAAAATGAAAAAAATATTAAAATATATATCTGCGGCAATCGGATGAATAATTATGGTAGGTAGTTTTATACTAGGATTATGAGTTGCATTATATATTATGTTTTATGGTGGTATTATTCAAATTATTAATGGAATTAATCCGTTAGATGCTATTGCAATAGCTACTGGTATTTGTAAAATTGTTTTTTGTGAAGTTGCTATTGTTATTCCATGCATTGGTATGTTATTAGGATGTTTTTTCTTAGATTTAAGTATTTAAAAGAAAGGAAATGAAAATGTTTGAAAAAATAAAAATAAAATTAAAAGAAAGAGAATATAAAAAATATATAGAACAACATAGAGAATATATAAAAGATGCTTTTATAGAAGTATCAACTTGTCCAGATTTAGATTGGATTATTAATCAAGATATAAGTTGTAAACTTTTTGAAAGAATACAAAAACATGATTTAAGTAAATATTCTAAAGAAGAATTTGATGCATATAGAAGATATTATCATCCTATTAGCAAAGAAGAAAAAAACAATGCAAAACAGGATTTTGATAAGGCATGGGAGCATCATTGGAAAAATAATGATCATCATTGGCAATGTAGACAAAATGATACTACTTTTACAGAAGAAACAAAATTAGCAATTTTAGAAAATGTATGTGATTGGTTAGCGATGGGATATAAATTTCATGATAGACCAATACAATATTATAATAAGCATAAACAAGAAATAATCTTACCAATAGAACAAAAAGAATTATTAGAAAAAATTATTTGTGATTTAGAAAAAACAAAGAGGGATATGAGCCAATATGGTACGTTGTAATAATTTTAATATGTGGAATATGAGTTTATCTCAAATTTTTGGGAAAACTCCTGTAATACATTTTATATGTGGGAAATGTAATAATTATAATGAAGGTAGAATTTCTACTGCAGCAGTAAAAATGGGATATCCTCATATTCAATGTAAATATTGTAAAGAGATAAACTATATTCCTATTCAATATAAAAATGAGGAGGACTATTATGAGTAATGATATAGAAATAGGAACTTTATATGATTTAAATAAACAATTAGTAGAAACTAAAGAAAAAGTTATTAGTCCATATAAATTAAATGAAAAGAAAAAAATAATAAAACAATTTATAACAGAAAGTAAAGATAATTATTTTATGTTATTATGTAATGAACAAAGAGATTATACTTTATTTAATATTTTAAATAGTGATAAAAATGAAAATAAATTAAATGAATTATCTAATGTTTTAGTAGATGAATGTTTAAAAAATAGGGGAGAAATAAAAGGAATAGATTTAACTCAATCAAAAGATGCTATTGAAATTTGGATATCTATTAGCGGAGAATCATTCTGTTATTATTTCTTTCCATATAATGCTGGAGTTGTGGAGGTATAAAAAATGAAAAAAATAGTTACTATGTTACAGCCTTTTACAATTAATCAAAATATTATTGTATATGAAAATGGCAATAAAATTGATTTAATTGAAGTAAATATGGATAATATAAATGAAGCAATTCTTAATTTAGTAGAAAAGTATAATATTAAACAAATTGATTTTGTAGGAGCAAAACAATATGCTAAAGGAATTGGAAATCAATTAGAAAAGAGTGAATTAGTGAAATTTGGCAAAAGTGAATTAGAAATAAATTATTTATAGAAAAGGAGTTTTAAAGTGAGTAAATATTTAATTGAAGTAACAGAAAATTACAGAGCAGATACAGAAAATGAAGCTCTTCAAATGATACAAGAAGCAAAAGAAAGTTCTCAATATACATTAAAAAAACAAAGTTATACTTATAAAGAAGCTAAACAAAAAGGAGAAGTTGTTGATTGTTGGTGGAAAGTTACATTAACTAAGGTTTTTGATAATGAAAAAGAACCTAGCGGATGTGCAACAGTAGAATATAATACAGATAGGAGTGCATTTTAAATGGATAATATAACAGAAAGCTTTACAAGCGGTTATTGTCAGGTTATTAATATGTTACCTGTTAAAATAAAAAGACTTTATGACAATGCAAAAATACCAACTAGAGGAAGTGCGGCAGCCGCAGGTTATGATTTATATGCATATTTAAGTGAAGATAATATTATTATTCCTGCTCATAGCACAGTCTTAATAGGGACAGGTATTTCAATGGCTTTACCAGATGGAACTTTTTTAGGTTTATATCCTCGTAGTGGATTAGCAAGTAAAAGAGGACTTCGTCCTGCAAATTGTGTTGGGGTAGTAGATTCTGATTATCGAGGAGAAATAAAAGTAGCTTTACATAATGATACAAATGAAGAAAAAATGATAGAAAATGGAGAAAGAGTTGCTCAAGGAATTTTACAAAGTTATTTACCAATGAATTTTGAAATAACAAACAATTTAGATGAAACAGAAAGAGGACTAGGAGGATTCGGTTCTACTGGTTCTAAATAAAAAATAAAAAGGAGATAAAAGGATTTATGATAGGGATTGTAATTGGAGGAGTAGTGGCATTAATACTAATAATTTTTATA